>JAQGLH010000319.1 GCA_028293005.1 Alphaproteobacteria bacterium | reverse complement strand
CGCGATCCGCAGATTGCCGTCGGTGCCGTTCTTGAACCCGACCGGGCACGACAGGCCCGAGGCCAGCTCGCGGTGCACCTGGCTCTCGGTCGTGCGCGCGCCGATCGCGCCCCAGGCGACGAGGTCGGCGATATATTGCGGCGTGATCATGTCGAGATATTCGGTGCCGGCCGGCACCCCCATCTCGTTGATGTCGAGCAAAAGCTCGCGCGCGATCCGCAGCCCCTTGTTGATGTCGAAGCTGTTGTCGAGGTCGGGATCGTTGATCAGCCCCTTCCAGCCGACCGTCGTGCGCGGCTTTTCGAAATAGACTCTCATTACGATCTCGAGGCTTGCCGCATGGCGCGCGCGCTCGGCGGCGAGCCGCGTGGCATAGTCGCGCGCCGCCGCGGCATCGTGGATCGAGCATGGGCCGACCACCACCAGCAGGCGATCGTCGCCGCCGTGCAGGATCGAATGGATCGCCGAGCGGGCCCGGGTGACGATCTCGCTCGCCGCATCGGTGCACGGAAACGCGCGCATGAAATGCGACGGCGGCATCAGCTCCTTGATCTCGGATATTCTAACGTCGTCGATCTTGCGCATTTCATCGTCCGTGAAGGTCGGGACCTGCGGGGGCGAGGTCGCGGAAGCAGGCGCTAGCCGATCAGCCCAGCGGCGCCTAGTCTTGGCACGGACAACTAGTCTTGGCCCGGACAACCGGTCCGGCGACGGCCGGTGCGGCGGCGATCCTTGCACCATCCCGTGGCGCATCAGCAGCGACAGCCTTTCCAGTAAATCTCCCATCGCAGCACGGTGCCGCTCTTCACCATCGCGCAGCTGAGATCGCCGACCTGCGGCGCGGAGCACCAGGCGGCGGTCCGCTCCCCCTTGCCGGCGCCGACCGACCGGCATCGCAGCCTGGGCCCGCGGACGATCAGATGGCCGCGCGGGCCGACACCGCGGGCGCCGCCCAGCAGCCCGGCGAGATGGTCGCGCGCCGCACCCGCACTGGCCGCAGGGCATGGCTGGTTGCTTCGGCATGTGCCGTCCATCTCCCGCGCCGCTATCCCCGACAGGCGGATCTTGGGACCTTCGGCGCACCAGATCGGGCCATCGCCGTCCCAGACGCGGGTGGGAGTGCAGGTGAACGAGGTGCCGCTCGGAACGATCGCGGCGAAATGCAGGAGAAACATAGGGTCTGAAAGCACTAATACGACGACGCGACCCCGGTGCAACCGCAGGACAAGCATTGGCTGAGCAGTTCCGGGCGGCTCCCGCAAAGTCGAACGGCCGGACGGCCAAGGAGCGAGCGAAGCCGTAACGCGTCGAATGCGGCCGTGTCCAGTGGCCGCGGGCATGCCTCGCATTTCGGTGGCCGAAGCGGGCGATCAGCCTTGCGCTTCGGCCAGCTCCATGAAGTCGCGCGCGGCATCGCGGTCGACTGGATCGGCGAACGCAACGTCGAGATCGGGCGCCGCGCCGAACAGGTACAGGAGCGTCCAAAGCGCGAAGCGACGGCCGCGGTCCCGCTCCAGTCCGAAATCGACAGTCATATGCTCGATTCCCGCGGCCAATGTCCCCGCCGCGATCGCGGACAGGTCGGCGGTCCCGAAATAACGCCGCATCTGATCGTCCAGGTCCATCGTCGCCACTCATCCTTTTTCTCGCCGAAGTCTGGCATTTTCTCGCCGAAGTCTGGCATATTCTTGCCGAAGTTTGGGCGGAACCCGGCACCCAAAGCCCAGACCGAACGCCGAACGAGCCCGTTCGGAGGCACGGCGTCGCTGGTCAGGAGGGACAGCGCCGCCGCGTCAGATCGCCGATCGTCATCGCTTCGCCCGAGGCGGAAAGATCCATGCGGAGACGGCCGTCCCAAGCTTCGCCTTCACCCTGGAACGGACCCTCGATCGTGACCGACCGGGGATTGTGGATCGTCACGCGCTTCACCTGCGCCTCGCTCTCGTGGAAGCGGACCCGTCGCGGCTCGACCTGAACCCGGCTGTCGCTGAGACCGGTCCCGCAGTCCTTGGGATCGGCGTTCCACTCGCCGAGGAAAGCCGCGGGGATGGAGGTGGTGGCTGCGGGCGGCACGCCCTTCTCGTTGGGGGTCGCGGGCGAGGCCTCGGCCGGCTGCGCGGGCGCCTCGGCCGGAGGCAGGACCTGCGCTTGCGGAGCAAGCGCCGGCGCGACCGGCGCCTGCGCATTGCCCGTCGGCATCGCGGGAGCGGCGTCGCGATCGCTCGCCCGTCCCATCATGAACATCACGGCGCCGACCAGGATGACGATGACCACGACCAAAGTGACGATGAGCTTGTTGGCGCGCACGCCGTATCTCCCTCGATCCGTGCATAAGCGAATTTTCCGATGTCGATGCATGCCGTGCGAGGTCGGCGTGGGCCGGGGCGGGCCGGGTGGGCCGGGTGGGCCGGGGTGGGCCGGGGTGCGCCGCCGCCAGGAAAAGCGGCGCGAAGCGAGGCCTCGCGCCGCTGGATCGTCGGCAGGTCGGCGCGGCGCCGTCCCGTGCCGCTCTCATTCCTCTTCGGCGACCGCCATTTCCTCGAGGATACGGTTGGCGCGGATGCCGGAGAGGTCGGTGCTGAGCACGACCATCTCGACCCCGAGCTCCTCCGCCTGCGGCACCATGCTCTGGATCGCTTCGGCGACCATGCTGTCTTCCGCCTTGAGCGCTTTCCTCTGCCATTGGCGCCAGGCCTCGTCGCCGGCCGGATCGTCGAGCGCGTAATTCCTGGTGTTGGCGTAGAAATAATGCGTCGTGGTCTGCGTCTCGGGCGTCAGGAAATGGGTGCCATATTGCTCGACCGCGACCGATTTGTCGCGCGCGCGCCCGACCGGAGCGACGCCGGCATTGTTGAGCAGGACCGACGGGGCACTCCAGCGGATGTCGCTCCACAGATCGGCGCGCTCCTCGTTGAGGAACTGGGCGAACAAGGTCGGCGTCGGGATATCGGTGTACAGCCGCCAATCCTTGATCGCGCCGTCCTCGTTGGTGATCTTGCTCTCGGTCAGCTGCAGATTGCCCATTCCGCCGGTATTGGCGTGGAGGAACAAGGCATGGCCGAGGTCGAGGAGGTTCTCGACCATCATCATGTAATTGCTCTCGACCTTGTGGCCGCCCTTGACGGCCTTGAGCTTGGGATCGTCCAACACGCTGAAATCGGCAATGGCGGCGGAATCGGCTTTTTCCGGATCGCCCATCCAGATCCAGACCACGCCGTAGCGTTCGACGGTCGGGTAGGATTTGAGCTTGGCGTTGGGCGGGATGATGCCGTTGCCTTGCGGATTGTGGACGCAGACGCCGTGCTTGTTGAACTTGAGGCCGTGATAGCCGCACTGCACGTCGTCGCCGATCCTGTGGCCAAGACGCATCGGCGCAAGTTTGTGCGGGCAGACGTCGAGCACAGCGACCGGCTCGCCGCTCGTCGCGCGATAGAAGAGGATCGGCTCGTCGAGGATCCGGCGCGGGAGCAGATCTTCGCCGAAATCCTCCGACCAGCCGGCCACATACCAGGCGTTCTTGATCAACGGCCGCGTGTACGGGCGCAATTGCTTGGCCGTGGTCGCTCGGCTCGTGTCCATTCGGGTCATGCTCTCTCCTCCACACTGGACGGCCTTCACTGGCGGCCGTCTCTCGTCATTCTCCATATTGCGCGAACCGGCACCGAGATCCCGTCGTCACATCTTATCCTAACTCGGGCCGGCCGCCCAGCGACGCCACGGCAGCGCGTCTCGGCCGAGCCCGGAAATCCACCTTGAGGACGGGCACGCTCGCGATAACCGGTCGCAGACCTGCCACGCGATCGCGCCCCTCCCAATCCTCTTCCAGTCCCAATCCGCTTCCAGTCCTGGTGCGATCCTAGGACCGGCCCATGCTCACCGTCTTGATCTGGGTGAAACTGTAGAGCTCCTCGATGCCTTCCTCGGAATCGGTGCCGCTCTGCTTCTGTCCGCCGAACGGCGCGCCGAGGAAATGGGCGCCGCTGCCGTTGATCCAGACGTAGCCCGCCTCGAGCCGCTCCGACATGTCGAGCGCGGTGTTGAGGTCCTTGGTCCAGACCGAGGCGGTCAGGCCATATTCGACCGAATTGGCCTGCTCCACGACATCCTCGACATCGTTCCACCTGAGCACCGACAGGACCGGGCCGAAAATCTCTTCCTGGGCAATGCGCATCTTCATCGTGACGTCCTGGAAGACGGTCGGCTGGACGAAAAAGCCCTTCTCATACTGCTCGCCCTCGGGCTTGGCGCCGCCGCAGAACAAGGTCGCGCCGCCCTCCTTGCCGAGATCGATGTAGCCCATCACCTTGTTGAACTGCGCCTCGGAAACGAGGCAGCCCATCTGCGTCTCGGGATCCAGCGGATGGCCGATGCGGATATTGCCGAGCCGGACCTTCAACTTCGCGAGCACCTCGTCGTGGACCGACTCGTGGAGGAAGGCGCGCGTGGTCGAGCCGCACGATTGGCCCTGCGACCAATGGCAGTTCATGCCGTTGGCGATGCCCTCGACGACCTTGTCGATGTCCGCGTCGGGGAAGATGATGATCGGGTTCTTGCCGCCGAGCTCAAGGCTGACATGCTTGACGCCCGCCTGCGCGGCGGCTTCCGCGACCTTCTTGCCGGTCGGAATGCTGCCGACCAGCGAGATGCGCTTGATCTTGGGATGGCGGACCAGGGTGTCGCCGGTGATCGGGCCGTCGCCGGTGATGATGTTGACCACGCCCGGCGGAAAGATCTTGGCGGCGAGCTCGCCGATCAGCAGCGACGGCAGCGGATCCTGATCGGGCGCCTTGATGATCAGGGTGTTGCCCATCAGCAGGGGGGCCGGGAACTTGACCGCGGTGAACAGCGCGCTGTGGTTATAGGCGATGATGCGCCCGACGACGCCGTAAGGCTCGCGCCGCGTCAGCAGCCAATTGTTGCCCATCGACGGCAGGGTCTGGCCCTTGACCTCGATCGCGATGCCGATCTGATAATCGATCGCGCGGCAGGAATAATCGACGTCGCCGATCATCGAGGTGACCGGATTGCCCGAATCGATCGCGTCGATGATGCCGATGTCGACCTTGTTGTCCTGGAGCACCTTGATGAACTCGCGCATCATCGCGATCCGCTCGCTCAGCGGCGTCTTGCGCCACGCCGGAAACGCCGCGGCGGCCGCGGCGACCGCGGCGTTGACGTCCTCGGCCTGCGCATAGGGGACGTTGGCGAGGAACCGCCCGTCGCTGGGGCTATAGGTCTCGTACGTCTTCCCGCTCTTCGCGCCGACCAGCTCACCGCCGATCAGCATCTTGAATTCGCGCTGAAGGAGTTCCTGCGCTCTTGCCTCGTAGCTCATAACCAATCCTAACTTCTTGTCTTACCAGTGGATGTTTGTGTGGGCGCCCGCCCGCAATGCGTGCCCGCGCGTCCACCACCTACAGGCGGCCGGCCTCTCGATCCAGACCGCACGACGCCGGTCAAAGGAAGACGATGCCGCCGTCGACGGCCAGGCCCTGGCCGGTCATGAACCCGGCATCGTCCGAGCAGATGAACATCACGCCCGCCGAGAGATCGTCCATGTCGCTCAAGCGATGGATGCACTGCATCTCCGCGAACTTCTCGAACAGCGCGTTCGGCACCGACGGCCGCTCGACCTCGGTCTTGGTCACCGCCGGCCAGAAGGTGTTGACCGTGATGTTCCAGTTGCCGAGCTCGCGCGCCATCGCGCGGGTCATGCCGATCACCGCCGATTTCGACGTGATGTAGTGGAGATAATTCTCGCGGCCCATCGTCACCGTGCCCGAGGAGACGTTGATGATGCGGCCCCATTTGCGCTCCTGCATCGTCGGTACGACCGCGCGCGAGCAGAGGAAGGCGCCGGTGATGTTGACGTCCATCGCGGCGCGCCATTCGGCCTCGGGCAGTTCCCAGAAGGGCGCCATCGTGATCTTGCTGAACAACGCGGCGTTGTTGATCAGGCAGTCGATGCGGCCGAACTTCTTCAGCGC
>JAQGLH010000304.1 GCA_028293005.1 Alphaproteobacteria bacterium | reverse complement strand
GATCATCCTCAAGACGATCCTCGACGCTGCCGGCAAGCCCGACATTGCCGGTTTTCTGTTCGAGGACGGCACGCTCACGACGCCGCTGCACGACGACGACGAAGACCCGCGCTAAACCGTCGAATATCGCGCTCCGGTTTGCTTGACAGGTCCCGGAGCCTCGCCTAGTTCGCCCGCACCACGCGGGTGTAGCTCAGTTGGTTAGAGCGCCGGCCTGTCACGCCGGAGGTCGCGGGTTCAAGTCCCGTCACTCGCGCCATTTTCAAAATGGCTGATCAGTTCTCGCGCACCGCGAAGCGGCCGGAGCGGGGACATTTTAACTCATGCTATTGCGTCGTCGGACATCGCGGGCTTCGCTGCCGTGGGCGAGCGCGCGTGGCTTGCGATCCGCGCGTCGCAGACACTCGGCTCGCGCACAACGCATCTCGTTGCGCGGCCTGGCCGTCGGAGTTCAGCGGGAGACGGTGTCGAGCTCGAGCGCGCATGGACCGAGCGGCATGGTTCAAGTGGTGGCTTTGCATTTTGATGCAAAGCATTCACCAATCAGTCAGTCAAAACACGCTTCCAAAATGATCGCAGGGTGAGTAATTTAAGCCTGAATTGTATCCTGTGCGAAGGATTGTCACTTTCCGACCACAGATGGCGGGGTTTCGTAACAAGCGGGCGCGGGATTCCCAAAAACGACTTGGCTATGATTTGGCGAGCGGTTACCCGTTGCTGAAATAACCAAAGTGGAGGGGATCGTGATGAATTGCCGGTTTGCGCATGTTCTTGTCTTGCTTGCCTCATCGGTAAGCACCGCAGCTTTCGCTCAGAACAACGAAAGCAGCGCCCCGCCGCAAGACAATGTCGGCGCCCCCCCACCTTCGTCGGACATCAATCAGGGCGATCTCGTCGCTCCCCCGGCATCGGCTCCGGCTCCGGCTCCGGCCCCCGTATCTGCACCGGCGCAGGCCCAAGATACAGGGGGCATTGAGGACATCGTCGTGACGGCGACTAGGCGTGAGGAGCGCCTCCAGGACGTTCCGGTCGCGGTGACCGCGATCACGAGCTCAACCCTGGCCTCGGCCGGTGTCAGTGGGCTTCGCGACTTGACCGTCGTCGTTCCCGGCTTCCAGGGCGGTCGCAACGCCACCGTCAACCAGCCCACGATCCGCGGCGTCGGCTCGAGCGGCGTCGGCATGGCCGACGAATCGAACGTCGCCACTTATGTCGACGGCGTCTATCAGCCTTTCTCGTTCACCAGCGCGCAGGACCTCGTAGAGATCGAGCGCGTCGAGGTGCTGCGCGGGCCGCAGGGCACCGTCTTCGGCCGCAATGCGACGGGCGGCCTGGTCAACGTGATCACGCCCGATCCGAAATTCGAAACTGAGGGTCACGCGGACGTCAGGATCGGACGCTTCCGCCAAGACACCACAAGCGTCGAGGGCCGCGGCTATGTGACCACGGGCCTCACCCAGACGATGGCGGTCGATGCCGCAGTGCTCTACCGCGACACCGGCGACTACCTCAAAGATCTCGTCCGTCCGGGCAATAAGTTGGGAGGCACCAAGTCGCTCAGTCTGCGCAGCAAGCTGCTCGTCCAGCCGAGCGACGCGATGCGCTTCGTCTTCACCGCGGGCTACCAGGATCTCGAGAGCAGCCAGAACTCGGTGATCCCGTATAAGGGAGATACCAACGGCCGCCGGTTTCCGGGCTACATCAACGTGACTAGCCCTTGGGAGGTTTCCAACAATCAAATTCCCCAGTCGGATTTCGACCGCCTGAACCTGGCGTTGCAAACCCAGTTTGACCTGGGTTTTGCCAGCCTGCAGACGACGACCGGTTATCAGAAGGTCCATGTTGCGCAGAACACCGACTCTGATGCGAGCAACATCTTCCTCGGCCAGATCCCATTCACTGCGTCGGGCAAGAGCTGGAGCCAGGAAGTGCGGCTTTTGTCGACGAATCCCGGTCGGTTGAAATGGATCCTCGGATTTTACGCCTTCGACCTCACCACCGGGTGGAAGAATATCCGCGTGATGTCCTCGTCAGGTGCTCCTGGCGCCCCGATCGCGACGACGCGGCTCGATCCGAATGCCAAGACGCGTTCCTATGCCGGATTCGGCGAAGCCACCTACGAGCTGGTCGATACCGTCTTCTTGACCGGCGGCGTTCGCTACTCGACCGAGAAGCGCAAATTCTCCCAGACGGTGAACGGCGTGCCGCTCAGCCCCACGTTCGGCCCGTCGCCGCGGTTCCCGGCCGGCAACGTCGCCAAGGTCGACTTCAACAAATGGACCTATCGCTTCGCGTTGCGCTGGAATTTCTCCGATCGGGGAAATATCTATGCGAGCTACGGTACGGGCTTCAAGAGCGGCGTGTTCAATGAGCTCAGCACCAGTCCTATCGCGGTCCGGCCGGAAACGATCAAAGCCTGGGAAGGCGGCGTGAAGATCGATCCGCTGCCTTGGCTCCGCACGAACCTTTCAGTGTTCCATTATGATTATGCAGATCTGCAGGTGCAGGTGCGCCAGCCAGGCGCCATCGTCTATACCTTGCAGAATGCGGCCAATGCCGAGCTTTATGGTGGCGAGCTTGAGATCACCGCAGCGCCAACGCCCGATCTTAACCTGCGCGCGGCGGCGACTTATTTGCACGCCGAATATACGAATTTCCCGGGCGCGCCTGCATTCGTCCCGAACCCCGACGGCCTGGGCGGCAATATCGATAACCGCGCGCTTGGGGACGCATCCGGAAGACGCATGATCCGCTCGCCCAGACACACGTTCAGCGCCGGCTTCGACTGGGGCCACGATCTGGGAGGTGGACGGTTTGGCGTGAACGGCAGCATCTACCACACCACGAGGCTCTTTTACGACGTGATCAACCAGTTCTCGCAGGATCCCTATACGACGATCAGCGGCGAGATCAGTTGGACGACGCCGGATGAGGCCTGGCGTTTCTCGCTGTGGGGCAGGAATCTCACCAACGAAGCGATCATACAGAATCTGCGCGTGGGCTCGGTTGGCACCGACGCGATCTACGACCGTCCGCGTGAAGTGGGGGTCGGGGCTTCCTTCCGCTTCTAGCCTTTGACTCATACCGTGCTCGCGCATTTTGCCGGGCACGGTACGGTCAGGTTGCGGCGGCGTAGGGAAACCAACGAACGATTTGTTCGGCAGCGATGGCCGGCTCGCGCGCGGCGCTGCGTCAGCCGCGCCGGCCGGCGCTTTCCATCCAGCGCAGCAGCGGCCTCAGCGGCATGATCCAGGCGATGCCCGCGAACGTGTAGAACAATGCCTGCAGCGGCCAGGCCATGTCGCCGATATGGCCCGCGATCGTCGCGACGATCACCGCCCAGACCAGGATCAGCAACAGGATCAGCCCGATCCCGGCCGGCTTTCGCCAGCTTGGCTTCGGCGGCACATTATCCATTCGGCAGGCGTAGCGATGGCATCGAGCGGGATATCCCAAGGATCGGCGGGCAGGGGCTCATCGGCGATTTGCGGCTCCCAGGCAATGCCGATGGTGAACACCGGTGCGCTTTCGCGCAGATGCGCGAGGGCGCGGTCGTAATGCCCCTTGCCGTGGCCGATCCGCGCGCCGCCACGGTCGGCGAGCACGAGCGGCACCAGCACAAGGTCGGGAGCGAGCGCGTCGGCGCTGCCGCGCGGCTGAAGCACGTTCCAGGGGCCGGGCTCGCTGGCCGGCGCACTGCGGAACATCATCCGCGCGTCGCGACCGGCGAACCAGGGGAGGGCGACCGCCTGATGCCCGTCCAGCGCCTCGAGGATCGCATAGGGGCTGATCTCGTCGCGCATCGCGTGATAGCCGGCGACGGTCCGGGCGCCGGCGAGATGCGGAAGCACGATCGCGGCCAGCTTGGCTTCGAGGTCGCGGCGCAGCGATGCGCCGAGCGAGCGCGCATAGGCGCGCCGCGCTTCGAGGGCGTCGCGCCGTAGCCGGGCTTTTGGGGAAGGTGACGGGACCACCATAGTCGTTTGCCGGAATATCCTCTGACGCCAGTACGTCAGGTGGGGACCATGTGAGTCGGGCCAGGGCCCGGTCAGGGACAGCCCCCGAGGATGTCTTATCGCCTCAGGGATTTTCGCTAAAGCTCGTGCCAGGCAGTACCCGTCAGATCTTATCTAGGCGTCGGAGCCCCGGGTCTCAAGCTTTTCCGCCAACTTTTCCATTCTTTCAGCGAGCCGTTCGAGCGCTTCGGCGACCGCAGGGTCTGGCTCCGCCTCGATCGCAGGGGCCTTGCCGGCGCGGATTTCCTTGAGTTCGTCGGCGAGCAGCAGCGACGCGAACAGCAATTGCCGTGACTCGCCCAGGCTGCCGAGCGCAGTTTCCGCCTCGCGGGCCTTGCGATGAACGATCGCCGCCACCGAGCGCAGGTGATCCTCCTCGCCGTCGCGGCAGGCGATTGCATATTTGCGGGCGGCGATTTCGAGTTCGACAGACGCCATCATCGCTCCTCCGTCGCAAGCAGGCGGTCGAGCTGCGAGATCGCGCCTTCGACCTTGCCACGCAGCGCCTGATGCACTTCGCGAAGCTCGCGAAGGTCGCTGTCGTCGCGCGTTGCCGGCACTTTTTCGGCGGCCGCTTCAATGCGTGCCAACGCCCGCTCGACGCGGTCGACTGCTGCTAGGGCGCGTTCGTCTGTCATGACGTCAGGGAATAGCATGCCAGTGGCGCGCGGCAAGCGCTTCGCATCGCCGCGGTGGGGCGGTTGGGCTCCGCTGGGCTCGCGATGGGGCGATGGGGCCCGAACTTCCTCGGCCCTCGGCGCACGCGAGGGGTTGTGGGGCCTCGCGCCCGGCCCCGATCGGGCGCGCCATGGTTGACGCCTGCGCCGCTCTATTTCAAGGAGCGCGCTGCAGATGCACCGCGAATCTGCGACCCCGGCGGTGCCGGGAATTCCATCAGAGGAAGCCCAGATGCCCGTCGAACCCAGATTGCTGGCCAACGCCATCCGAGCGCTTGCCATGGATGCGGTGCAGGCGGCGAACAGCGGCCATCCGGGCATGCCGATGGGCATGGCGGACGTCGCGACCGTGTTGTTCACCGAATATCTCAAGTATGATCCCGCCGATCCTCGCTGGGCGGACCGTGACCGCTTCGTGCTGTCGGCAGGTCATGGCTCGATGCTGATCTATGCCTTGCTCCATCTCACCGGCTACGAGCGGCCGACGATCGACGACATCCGCAATTTTCGCCAGCTCGGCAGCCCGTGCGCGGGTCACCCCGAGAATTTCATGCTCGAGGGCATCGAGACGACGACCGGGCCGCTGGGGCAGGGCTTTGCCATGGCGGTCGGCATGGCGGTTGCGGAACGCCACCTCAATGCGGTGTTCGGTGACGAGCTTGTCGATCATCGTTGTTGGGTCATCGCCGGCGATGGCTGCCTGATGGAGGGCATCAACCACGAAGCCGTCGGGTTGGCCGGCCATTTGCAGCTCGGCCGGCTCAACGTCCTGTGGGACGACAACAAGATCACGATCGACGGCGCGACGGACCTCTCGACCTCCGAGGATGTCCTCCGGCGCTACGAAGCGAGCGGCTGGCATACCGTCGCGTGCGACGGGCATGATTTCGGGGACATCCGGCGGGCGTTGGACGAAGCGGAGGCCGACCCGCGGCCGTCGCTGATCGCCTGCCGCACGATCATCGGTTACGGCGCGCCGAACAAGCAGGGCTCTTCGGCCACGCACGGCTCCGCACTTGGCGCCGACGAGGTCGCCGCGGCGCGCGAGCATCTCGGCTGGAACAGCGCACCGTTCGAGCTGCCGGAGCCGGTCGTCGACGCATGGCGCACCGCGGGCCGTCGCAGCGTCGAACAGCATCAGGCGTGGCGAACGCGTCTCGATGCGCACCCCGGGCGCGCCGAGTTCGTCCGTCGCATGGAAGGCCGGCTTCCCGACGGGCTGGTCGAAAGCGATTTCCTCGACCAGCTCGCGGCCAAGCCGCAGAATGTCGCCAGCCGCAAGGCCTCCGAGCTCGCGCTCGAGGCGCTGACCGCTGCTATCCCGGAAATGATCGGCGGCTCGGCCGATCTCACCGGATCGAACAACACCAAGACCAAGGCGCTCGCGCCGCTCACCAGGGACAATTACGCGGGCCGCTACATCTATTACGGCATCCGCGAGTTCGGCATGGCGGCGGCGATGAACGGCATGGCCCTGCACGGCGGCGTCATTCCGTTCGGCGGCACGTTCCTCGTCTTCTCCGATTATTGCCGGCCGGCTATCCGGCTTTCGGCGCTGCAGAACACGCGCGTGATCTATGTGATGACTCATGATTCGATCGGGCTCGGCGAGGACGGCCCGACGCACCAGCCGGTCGAGCATGTCATGAGCCTCCGCCTGATCCCGAACCTTGCGGTCTACCGTCCCGCCGATGCCGTCGAAACGGCGGAATGCTGGGCCTTGTCGCTCGAGCGACAGGACGGGCCGTCGTTGCTCGCGCTCAGTCGGCAGAATCTGCCGCAGCTTCGCACCGAGCTGACCGCCAATCTCAGCGCGCGCGGCGCCTATCGCCTGCGCGCCGCGGCTGCCGAGCGGCGCGTCGTGCTGCTCGCGACCGGATCCGAAGTGCAGCTCGCGCTCGAGGTGGCCGAGCGGCTCGAGG
>JAQGLH010000295.1 GCA_028293005.1 Alphaproteobacteria bacterium | reverse complement strand
CCGGAATCACGGCGGGCATCGATATGGCGCTGGCGATGGTCGAAGAGGATCATGGCCGCGATCTGGCGCTTGCGGTCGCGCGCAACCTGGTGGTTTTCCTGAAGCGCTCCGGCGGCCAATCGCAGTTCAGCACGCATCTCGAATGTCAGGTGATGGAAGGCCCGCTGACGCCGCTGCTCAAATGGATCATCGAACATCCCGAGGCGGACATGCGGGCCGAGGCGCTCGCCGAGCGAGCCAACATGAGCCTTCGCAGCTTCTATCGCGCGTTCGAGGACGCGACCGGAGCGCCGCCGGCGCAATGGGTCGAAGCGGTGCGGCTTGGGACGGCAAAACGGCTGCTCGAACAGACCGAGGAGCGCGTCGACCAGATCGCACGCAGGGCGGGCTTCGTCACCTACGAAAAGATGCGGCGATGCTTCGCACGCCGGCTGGGCGTGACGCCCGTTGCGTACCGCGAGCGCTTTGCCCAGTCTTCTCCGCGACAGGACGGCGCGGTCGACCTGGCGGTGCTGCACGAAGCGTTCGGGCTGCTCGATCCGGCGCGTACCACGCTGCAATAGAGGCACGGATCGGCGAACGGCGCGGCCTCCGCGAGCGCTAGCCTAGGCCGCCAATCGCTCCAGCGCCTCGGTCGCTTCGAGCCACAACGCCTCGGCCACATCGAGCCGCTTCTGCACCTCGGCGCGCTTTTTCATCAGCTCGGTCGTCGTCAGATCGGCGAGCTCCTTTGGGGCAGCCGACGGATCGAACGTCGCCCTGTCGATCGCGTTGCGCAATGCCGTCAGCTTCGCCACCTCGGCTTCCGCGGTCCTGGCACGTGTCCGCAGCGCCTGTCCCTTCTCGCGCGCCGCCGCCGCCGCCCGGCGATCGTCCTTGCGGTTGGTCTTGGGCGCGCGCTTGCCCGCCCCCGAATCCTTGGCCAGCACGAATGTCGTATAATCGTCGATGCTGCCGTCGAACTCGCGCGCGGTGCCGTCGTCGACGAGCACCAGCCGATCGGCGATCAGCTGCAGCATATGGCGGTCGTGGCTGACCACCACCACCGCGCCCGAATAGCCGTTGAGCGCCTGCACCAGCGCCTCGCGCGCATCGACATCGAGGTGGTTGGTCGGCTCGTCGAGGATCAGCAGGTGCGGCGCCTCGCGGGTGATCAATGCGAGCGCCAGCCGCGCCCGCTCGCCGCCCGAAAGCTTGCGCACCTCGGTCAGCGCCTTGTCACCCGAAAATCCGAAGCGGCCGAGCTGCGAGCGCACCGCCGAAGGGGTCGCCCCCTTCATCAGCCGCGCCATATGCTGGAACGGCGTGTCGGAGCCGTCGAGCTCCTCGACCTGATATTGGGTGAAATAGCCAACCTTGAGCTTTTGGCTGCGCGTCACCTCGCCTTCCATCGGCGCGAGCTGCGCGGCGAGCAGCCGCGCGAGCGTGGTCTTGCCGTTGCCGTTGCGCCCGAGAAGCGCGATGCGGTCGTCCGGGTCGAGGCGCAAGTTCAGGCGGCTCAGCACCGGGGTCTCGCCATAGCCGACCGACGCCATGTCGAGCGTGACCAATGGCGGGCGCAGCTCCTGCGGATTGGGAAAGCCGAACGACAGCGACGGATCGTCGACCATCTCCGCGATCGGCTGCATCCGGGCGAGCGCCTTCTGGCGCGACTGCGCCTGCTTGGCGGTCGAGGCGCGGGCGGAGTTGCGCGCGATATAGTCCTTGAGCTTCTCCCGCTCGGCCATCTGCTTCTCGCGCGCCGACGCGAGCTGCGCCTGGCGCTCCGCGCGCTGCCGCTCGAATGCGTCATAGCCGCCCGGGTAGAGCGTGAGCTTGCCGCGCTCGAGCGCCAGGATGTGGTCGACCACATTGTTGAGGAAGTCGCGCTCGTGGCTGACGACCAGGATCGTGGCGCGGTAGCTCTTGAGGAAATCCTCCAGCCACAGCAAGGCCTCGAGGTCGAGGTGGTTCGAGGGCTCGTCGAGCAACAGCAGGTCGGGCGCGGAAAACAGCAAGGCCGCAAGCGCGACTCTCATCCGCCACCCGCCCGAGAAGCTGTCGAGCGGCCGGTGCTGCGCCTCCTCGTCGAAACCGAGACCGACGAGGATGCGCGCCGCGCGCGACGGGGCCGCATAGGCATCGATCGCGTTCAGCCGCTCGTGGATCTCTCCGATATGGTGAAGATTGTCGCAGGCGGCCTCCTCGGCCAGCAAAGCCGCGCGCTCGAGGTCGGCTGCAAGCACCGTCTCGAACGGGGTTGCCGCGCCGGCGGGCGCCTCCTGCGCGATATATCCGATCCGCGCGCCGCGCGGCATCTCGGCAGCGCCTTCGTCGGGATCGAGCAGCCCGGCGATGACGCGAACCAAAGTCGATTTGCCGGCGCCGTTCCTGCCGACGAGCCCGACTCGGCTCCGCGGCGGCAATGAAGCCGAGGCGCCGTCGAGGATCGATCGCCCGCCAAGGCGAACCGTGATTCCGTTGAGTGAGAGCATGGCGCGCCGTTACCATGATGTTTCGCGCGGCCCAAGTCACTTCGGCCTATGACTATTCAGGCAAAGCGGGCAAGCTGATGCCGATGATCAGCAAAAGAGTGGCGATGGCCTTCTCGCTCATCGCCTGGCCGTGTGCTGCGGCCGCGAACGATCTTCGAGATTTCTGTCCCGATCGGCCTGGTCTGGGAACGCCCCCCTGCACGATCGACCCCGGCCATGCCGCGGTCGAGCTCGGCGTCGCCGATTGGACCCTGGATCGCCAGGCCGGCGTTCGGCAGGACGTGTTCCGCTTTGCGGACGTTCTGATCAGATATGGCGTGAGCGGCACGCTCGAGGTGCAGCTTGGATGGCAGGGCCTCGGATATGTGCGTGCCCGAAGGACAGGAGGGTCGGCGACCCACCGAACCGGGATCGGGGATGCGACGCTCGCGATCCGCGAGAATCTCAAGAATCCGGACGGCTCGGGACTGTCGCTGGCGGTGATGCCGTTCCTGACGCTGCCGACCGGAATCAGCGAGATCGGCGCGGGCGACTGGACGGCCGGAGCGATCCTCCCGATCAGCTATGCGCTGTCGAACCAAGTCCAGCTGGCACTGACCGGCGAGATCGACAGCGCTGCGGACACGCAGGGAAGCGGACACCATCTCGCCTACAGCGGCGTTGCCGGTCTGGGCGCTGCCTTGAGCAAAGATCTTGGCGCGACGATCGAGTTTGCCGTCCAGCGTGATGAGGAAACGGGACAGGCGGCGACCGCTTTTCTCTCCGGCCTGTCATTGGCCTGGGCAGTCGGCGAAGCCATGCAGCTCGACGGCGGCGCGAATATCGGCCTCAGCCACAACAGTGCCGATCTCGAACTCTATGTCGGAGTGGCCAAACGCTTCTAGGTTCAGTGCTTCTAGGGCAAGACGCTCAAGCACCCGACGCTTCCGCTGGCACCCGGCCAGGCTGCCGTCGAAGGCATTGGAGAGGCGGCAGTCACTTTGTGCCGGTTACCGTATAATCGATCCGGATCCGCACCCAGGAGCCAACCATCGGCCGGCCCCCGATCCGGGGCGGGAGCACGCGGAACTGCCATGCCGCCTGACGGACGGCACCTGCCAGGCCGGAGCCCGCCGGTGACTGGCCGATCTCCAGGCAATTGTCGACGCGATTGCCCGGCATCGTCTGGCAGGCGATCATCCCCCACCCGGATTGCTGCCTGCCGGGCGGGAGGTAGAAGCTGAGTTCGGCGTGCGTCGGCCGGCGATACCAGCGGGCGTTGTAGAGCGTCTCGCCATTGGGCCCTGCGCCCGGGCCGTCGGAATCGTCCGTCTCTCCGCCGCTGCCGGTGCCGCTGTCACCCTCGGCATCGGCAGTTTGTGCGGCGGGGGGTGTCGGGAAGCGGGCGATATCGGCGCTCGCCATCTGCTCGCGAGTCATCGGAATGACACGAGACCAGATCGAGTTAGCGGGTGCCGGCAGTCCGGCGGGCGGAATAGTGGCAGTCGGTCTTTCCGCCGGCGGCGCCACGGCAGCGCGCGCGCTTCGCCGCTTGGCAGCAGGGGTTGTTTCCGGAGCGACCCGCGCGGCGGGTATGAGCTCGACCACGGTGATGACGGGCGGTTCTTTGGGGGTTCCCGGCGGCGGGGCCAGCCGCAGGAGCATCATCAACAGCAGAAGGTGAATGACAACGACCAGCACCATGATGGCCGAGCGCGGCAAATCGGGCAGGTCGCGTCGGGCGAAGGAAGGCTGAAAGGGCGCGAGGCGCATCTGTCTGGTGCCTAGACGGAGCCACTGCAACCGGCAACCGGCGATGCCTCGGGGGCCTCAGCCAGTGGTATCGCCATCCCCTGTCGGCAACACATGCGCCGGGAGATCCCCGGCAATCACCTTCGCTTGGGGCGCCTGAAGCTCTGAACTGCTGGGGGAGGGCCCAAGGCGGCACCGTGAATATCTGCTTTCGCCACCGAAGGGGCCATAGCCGCAGCTACGCAAGGGTGGCCTCGAATTCTAGACCGGCGTCGATTTTATCGACCAATCGTGGGGAAGACCGGGTTGATCGCTCGACCATCTTGCGGCGACTGCTTCCTTCAGTCAGCGTTTCGCCTTTGAAGGATTTGGCTACAGCCCGCCTCCATTCACGACGAGCTTACGCATCAGACTTACGATTTTTCTCTCGTCGCGCCGCAATTGGTCGGCGGTTGCGGTGACGCCGATGGCCAGATCGTGCCGGAGCTCGTTTGCTCTGGCAACCGGCATCGCGAACATTCCGGCACCTTCGGTAAGCAGGTTGTAGCAAACCAGATAACCGGTGTTCCGGATCTTTCGTACTCGATCCAGGACATCCTCGAGCTTGATGTCCCGTTTCACCGACTGCTCTGCCCGCGCTCTGCGCACGAGACCCCGGATTTCGTCATCGGTGGACCCGGTAAGCAATGCTGCGCCGAGAGATGACCAGACCAAAAGCCGCCGCGTGCCGACGGGCAAATGCACGCGCAACGTGGTGGTTGCGTCGACCGTGTGGATGTACTGGACGTATGTCCCATTCCTGACGCCGAGCACGACGCCGTGGCCGCTTTCGCGTCCGATCTCGTTCATGAGCTCCACGAGGCTCTGATCGCTGACAGTACCGTGGTTCAGCCAGGACCCCATCAGCGCGACTCGCGTCGAGGGCAAATATGTCCGGGTCAGGGGATCGTAATTGACGTATCCGGCACCGACGAGGGTCTTGAGCAAAACGGATGCGGAAGAAACCGGATAATCCAATGCCCCGGCAATCTCGCTCAGCCGAGCAGGCTTCCTGACATCTTCGAAATAGTTCAGAATTTCCAGGGCCCGGCAAGCCGACTTAACGCCTTCCGAGCCACGGTAGAAGTCGGGCAATATCTGGATTTCTGCCTGTCCTTTCCGGCTTTTCTGACTGCGAGAAGTGGTCATGACGCTCATCTCTTCGAAATGATTCTCCCTGTCGCTCCGTTTGTCGGCAGCATTTCGGCTCATGTCCGGCCTGGCTTCCGGCACCGGCATGAAGGGATTGTCTAGGCCGTATTCGCTACCTCGTGCAAAGCCGCAGCAGGGGATCTCTCGGCGTCGAGCATATCCTGCACGGCGCGGCGCATCTGCCGGCGCGAACGATCCGACACGATGTCGAGCAGCCCCGCCTCTCCCATGTCCGAGATCGCTTCCTGCTCTGCCTCCAGGATTATTTGATCCTCCTTGAAGGCGCGATAGGTCTCGCTGAACAGCTCTTCGGTCGCGGCGGGGTCAGACTGCCGATACCCGTTGGCGATCGACCAGAAATAGTGGCTCGTGGTTTCCGTCTCTGGGGTGATGCCGTGAAAGAGGCGCGCCTGGAAACCGTCCGTGGGTCTCTCTTTTTCAAAGCCGCCGAAGCCGGCGTCGACTGCACCGCTGTGCTGCACGATCGCACCGGGAGCGATGAATTCGAAGTCCTGAAACCTGTCGATCGCGCCCTTGAACGCCATCGCCTTCTGGAAAGTCGGAGACGGTGTCATCCCCGTCATCCAACGCACGTAATGAACTCCGCGTTCGGTGTTCTCGACCTTGGTCTCGGCTTTGGTGTGGAGCGGAGAGACACCGCCGAGAGTCGTGACGTGCACATAGGCGAGGTGGGTCATGTCCATCAGATTGTCTGCGATCAGCTGATAGTTCGCCTTGATGTGGAAGACCGCGCCTTTGTGCGGCCACCTCTCCTTGTCCTCATGGTATGGAAAATCGGGTATCGAGCCAGGATCCGCAGCGGCAGGATCTCCCATCCAGATCCAGATCATCGCATCCTTCTCGACAAGCGGATAGGCGCGAACAGCCGCTCTGCTCGGAATCTGGTCTTGCACGGGAATGTGGACGCAGCGGCCGCTGCCATCGAATACCAGCCCATGATAGCCGCACTGGATTCCTTCGGGGACGAGCTTCCCCAGCCTGAGCGGCGCGGCGCGATGGAGACAACGATCCTGGAGGGCAACTGCGACACCCTCGTGGCGGAAGAACACGATCGCATCGTCACAAATTCGACGTGCCATGATGGTGTCGAGCTCATCGGCCCACGCGGCAACATACCATGCATTGCGAACGAACATAGATGCCCTCCTGGCTACCTCCTGCATGTCGATCACATATCTCCGGCAGATATCTCCGGCAGCCTAATCGATTTGAAGGCCCGTGCCTAATCGCGAAGGCGCGAATAGTCCTCCATGCATGTAGAATATCCCGGACAAAATGCTCATGCCAGGACGATAACCGGCTTCACGACTGCCCCATTCAGCGACGATTGTTCGGCCTCGTTTATTTCAGCCAGTGAAAAAGAGCGCATGAGCTTGCCCAAAGGCAAGGAACCGTCGCGCCAAAGCTCTATCAATCGGGGAATGAACACTTGGGGATCGGAATTACCTTCGACGATGCGCGTCAGAACGCGTCCGTTCAGGAGGTGAGGCGGCACCGTCAAATTTTCCGCCCCGCCACCAACTTGCGCACAGACCCCACCCAGCCGGAGGAGCGACAGCGCAACCGGGATGACATCTGGGCGCCCCGAAGTGTCGAGAGCATAGTCCGCTCCGCCCGGCAAGGCGGCCAGTATCCCGGTGCCGAGCTGCTCGGACCCAGCCTTGAAACAAAGGGTGGCGCCGAGCTCGCTCGCGAGGGCGAGGCGATTGTCGTGAAGGTCGACGACGGCAATCGCCGCAGCGCCGGCCGCCTTGGCAGCCATCACTGCCGAGAGGCCGACGGTGCCCGTGCCGAACACCACCAGGCTCTGGCCAGCCGACATCTTGAAGACGTTCATCACGGTGCCGGCCCCGGTCTGCACGCCACAGCCCATCGCGCACAATTCGGCAAGCGGCAGCGATTTATCGATCACCACGGCGCTGCGGGCATTCACCAGCGAGTGAGTGGCGAAGGCTGATTGTCCAAACCAGTTCGTGCCGACACGCTGACCGTCAGCGTCATGGCCGCAGGGCATCTTCTGGTCGGCGCCTATGAAGTTCAATTCCATGAAGCGTTCGCAGTAATAGGGCTCATGGCGAAGACAGGCCCGGCAGTGCCCGCAGCTCGCGTAGGAAAGCAGAACATGGTCGCCGACCTCGACTCCGGTCACCTTGGCTCCCACAGCCTCGACGATCCCCGCCCCTTCGTGCCCGGTGATCAGGGG
>JAQGLH010000287.1 GCA_028293005.1 Alphaproteobacteria bacterium | reverse complement strand
ACGAGGAATTGCGGCCCGTCGCTCCCGACCGCCGTGCAGTCCTCCATGAAGCTGCAATGGCCGGCTCGTTGGGAGCGTACCTGCGCTCGTTGCGACGCAGGAATCCGGTCTACGAAGCGCTGCGCAGTTCGTTGCGCGGCGCGACAGTCCAGGACGCCGCCGCGATCCGGCTGAATCTCCAGCGCCTCCGGGCAATCCCGGCTGACCCTGGCCCACGCTACATTATCGTCGACGCCGCCGGCGCGAGGCTGTGGCTGTTCGAGCGCGGCCGGATCAGCGACAGCATGAAGGTCGTCGTCGGCCGGCAGGACCAGCAAACCCCTGCCATGGCCGCCTTCATCCGGCACGCGGTCTATAATCCATATTGGAATGTCCCGCGCGACCTGGTGCAGCATAAGGTTGCGCCGGAGGTGATACGGCATGGGGTCGCCTATGTTCAGCGCGAACGATTGCAGCTGCTCTCCGACTATTCCCCGAGCGCGCATCCCGTCACCGTGGAACAAGTTGATTGGACCGCCGTCGCCGACGGCCGGCAGAAGGTCCGCGTCCGGCAACTGCCAGGCGCGGGCAATATGTTAGGGAAGGTGAAGTTCATGTTCCCAAACAGCCTCGGGGTCTATCTGCACGACACTGCAGACCTGTCTGCGATGAAGCGGAGCAATCGCCGCTTAAGCTCGGGTTGCGTCAGGGTCGAGGATGCGCAACGGCTCGGACGGTGGCTGTTCGAGGGGATCCAGGGCCCTGTGCCGACCACTCCTGAGGCCAAGGTGCCGCTGCCACGACCAGTCCCGGTTTACATAACCTATCTGACAAGGGTGCCTGGGCCCCGCGGCGCCGTCCCTCAGGAAGACTTCTACGGACGCGACAAGGCAGCCTTGCGGCCCCTCCTTCCACGACGAGCCTAGCCCCCGGGACCTGACGCAAAGCACCGCCCGGGTCGATCAAGATGGCCGCTGGATGGACAAATACGCCCAGTTCTTCGCTGTCGCCCTCGATCGGCCCTCCGCCGCGCGCCGGCTCTGCAGCCGAGGTGCATTGCTGGTGACCCGCTCTCCGATGCTCGCGGGATGTGTGGCGAACGCCTGACAGCGGTCCTGGTCAGTGCCCGAGCGATGCGTGAGACCCGCGCGCTCCCTGGGCACCAACGCTGAGTCAATTGCCCACTGCGATGACCGAAAATGCGGCGGCATCCTGCCAATGCGCAGCCTACCGGTCGGCTCAACTCACCCCTTGATCGGCAAGAGCCCTGGGGCGCAGATGTCCACCTTCATTCAGCGGCTTCCAGTCGAACGTCATCGTCTCGTCTCCCGACGCCGAGTTCTCCCGACCCTCTGGCCGCGCGGGCTTCGCGAACGAAGCGTTCCAGCATCGTATCGAGCGGAGGCAGGAGCGTGGCACGCCCTCCCCACCTGAACAGCGGCGCCGATGCAGGTTTGCCGCGAGCGACGATACGATCGAGCTCAGCATCCGCCACAGCCGCCAGGGCACCGGCGAGTTCAAGTTTCGAGATGCGTTCGGACGGGAACAGCTCGATCGCGCCCTCGGCTCCGTCGAGCAGCAGGTCCAAAAGAATATCGATCACGTCCGGGCCGTAGACTCCGTTCCACGAGGCGGTAGCGTCGATCTCGAGCTTCTCGCCGGCATCCAGCAGGTCGAGCATCCTGACCGGCTCGGCCATGGAATCCCACGGCACGAAAATCCCGCCTGTTCTGATCTCGAGCACGCCGGCTGCGGGAACAATGTTCTGCCGTGCCTGCTCCACAGAGATGAATGCGAACGGAATTTTCAGTCGCGCGCATCCCTCTGCTAACGGAGTGCGGGTATAGCCTCGCCCGCGCCTGCCATCGCCGACAGTCCTGCACACGCCATTGGGATCCCGCGCATCGAGCACAGCCCATGCGGAAGCCGCATCGAGCACGTCGTGTCCGTCATCAGCCGAGCGAACATAGTGCAGCCCGCGTGTCTCGCAGGCGCGAATAGCCAGATGCGCCAGGTCGCTGCCATCGTCGATGATGAGCAGCGCCGCCGGAGCGCCGGATCGAGTTGAGCCAAGTTCCAACTCATATCCTTGCTCAGCCCTCGGTGCCCCGCCGATGAACCGCGACGCTCTGCGCCACCAGCCCGGTCCGCCGATCATCGGCGCAGAAATGGCGCGGCCTGCTGCGAGGTCCTTCATCACGTGAGCAAGGAGGGTGGGCCGGGGGACCCCCGATCGGATATCGAACACTCCCGTCTCATAATGACCTAGGCACCGCGTCACCATGCGATTCCAATCGTGCGAGCCCAGCAGCGACCAGGCGGTTACTGCGCAAAGGTCGACCCCCCGCTTGCGCAGCGCCTCTGCGCCACGCCAGACCTCCAGGAACCAACGGACCTGTTCTTCACGTGTCGCGCCGTTGTGGCATTCTGTCACGGCGATCGTTCGCCCATAACGCTGCCAAGCCTGTTCGATCAGCGCAGGGAGCCCGTGCACGCCTTCTTCCCAGTTGCGCACGGCATCGACATCCACGAACGGGATGCCGGCGCAGTCGCCGAGCTCGCGGTCGGCAACCGCGCGATCGGGATGCCGCTCCACACGATGGTCGAGCAGGCGCTCGCTGGCGAGATAATGATTTATGCCGATGATGTCGGGGGGACAGGGATCGTCGGAAATCGCGCGCAGACGATCCTCTAGTCCGAATGCAACCAGCCGCTCCCATAATGCGTGGCCTGGCAAGACCATGCCGCAAAGCAGATCCCAGCCGATCCACCGCCGCTCGTTCTGGAAATCGGCCTCGCACCGAAGCGGCTCGGTTGCGTGACAGAAACCGAGATCGTCGGTCTGGATCAGCCGGGCTGCGGGAATAACCTTTCTGATCTCGCGCATCGCGAGACGCGTGGCATCGATCTCGTTGAGAAGCGCCGTCCAGAATAATCTCTCGTCCTTGGTATGAGGATACCAATAGCCGTAGAGGGCACTGAAACGAGCGGTCGTGAGCGGCTCGTTGACTGGAGTCCAGTCGCGCACCCAAGGGTAGCGCGCCGCCACGGCTGCCGCGTGACGCGCCAAGCCACTGGCGAAGCCGGCATCAATCAGGCTGGTGTAATGTGGTCCGCTGCCATGGTGGCAGAGGGTCACAATCGGATTCATTCCGAGCCGTCGAATTTCGGCGAGGCGCGCATCGGTCCAGACGAAATCGCGCTCCTCCGGATGATTTGGAGAAATCCGTTCCCACAGCGCCGGGTAACGAAGCGAACCTATTCCCAGATCAGAAAACAATCGCAGATCATCTAGGCGGTATTCATGTCCGCTTCTTAGCGTCTGATCAAACCAATCGTCACCAACCCTGTTGACCGTGCATTCGTACCCGCCCCACAACTCCAATGAGTCCATGGCTATTCCTCGGCTAGTCTTTTGCTGCTCGCCACAGGAAATGGTGCGGCGCTTGAGTGGGGATCAACCAGTACTCGGGTGCGCGGTTCCACTATCCGTCAGCGCTTTTAACTTGGTTTAGAGCGTTCACCCGCATCGATGCGTCTGTCACAGAAGCGATTGAATTCGTTTCGAATCTGCCTTTCCTGCCCAGTAAGCACGAAGTCTCGCGGGCCCAGCCTCGATCAACCGCCATCGCCTGCTAAACCAAAGCCAGAGGCTGACTTCCATTGCCCAACGGAAGGCCGAAAGGCGCGCGTGCCGCAGGGAGCGAATCGCCATCCTGCGCCGTTGGCACCGCATGGATTTCTCGATCACTGTCCCTCTCGATCCCAGTGCCGAACATCGTGACACGATCCTGGCTGGATTGGCGGATTTCAATGCTGAAGAAGCGGGACCGTCCGGGGGCACCCCGCTGGCCATCATGCTTTCCGACGGTCGAGGTGCTGACCAGGGTGGGTTGTGGGGCACGGCCATTTACGACTGGCTTCACATCGAGCTGCTCTTCGTGCCACGGCGCTTGCGAGGCCGGAGTATCGGCACCGAACT
>JAQGLH010000277.1 GCA_028293005.1 Alphaproteobacteria bacterium | reverse complement strand
CGACCGCCGACGAGCCGATCGTTACGCTCGGTTCGGCGCCCGGTGCGCCTTCGCGCGTAGAATAGTCGATGCCCTTCTTCGACAAGGTGTCGAGCACGCGGCCGCAAGGCGTGGCCTGGCCCTTGGTCGCGAACGGATCGTAGCTGCAATCGCTGCCTGCCACGACGACCGGGCTGCGCTTCATCGCGGTCGCAAGTTCGGGATTGGCGGCCGCCGCCATCCAGTGGAACAACGGAAACATCAGCAACATGGTGAGCACATAGCCGATCACTATCGGCTTCTTGCGGCCGATCTTGTCGGACAGCCAGCCGAACAGGATGAACCAGAACAGGCTGAACACGGCACCGACGCCGATCATCAGCCGGGCCGCATTGTCGTCCACCCTGAGCGCATTCTGGAGGAAATAGAGCGCCTGAAATTGCGCGGTGTACCAGATCACGGTGAGGCCTGCGGCGATGCCGAACAGGGCCACCAGGATCAGCCTGACCTTTGCCCAGCTGTCGAAGCTTTCGGCGAGCGGATTGCGCGCGATCTTGCCCTCTTCCTTCATCGTCTGGAAGACGGGGCTCTCCTTGAGCTTGAGGCGCACCCAGAGCGAGACGGCGAGCAGCAGCAGCGAGAAAAGGAACGGCACGCGCCAGCCCCAGGCTTCCCATTCGGCGCGATCGACGAATGCGTTGGAGACTAGGACGACGATGACGCTGAGCAGGAAGCCGCCGATCACGCCCGCCTGGATGAAGCTGGTGTAAAATCCGCGCTGCTTGCGCGGGGCATGCTCGGCGACGTAGATCGCCGCCCCGCCGTATTCGCCGCCGAGCGCAAGCCCCTGCAGGATGCGGAGCCCGACCAGGATGATCGGTGCCGCGACGCCGATCTGCGCATAGGTCGGCAGCAAGCCGACGCCAGCAGTGGCGAGGCCCATCAGGGTGATGGTGACGAGGAACGTATATTTGCGGCCGAGCCTGTCGCCGAGGAAGCCGAACAGGATCGCGCCCAACGGCCGCATGCCGAAGCCGACGCCGAAGCTCGCGAGGAAGATCAGGAAGCTGACCGCCGGATTGTCGGTCGGGAAGAACTTGCCGGCAAGCAGGCTCGCGAGCGTGCCGTAGACGAAGAAATCATACCATTCGAACACGGTGCCAAGCGTCGAAGCGATGATGACAAGCCTGTCCCGCTTCCGATCGACACTCCGATCGTCCGATACCGCAACGTCCATTCAGCCATTCCCCCGCTCGGGCGCCTGTTTTCGCCCGATTTCCGGACCTTGTAAGCTGGCGCCTCGGCGCTGGGCAAGCCGATCAGTCGCCTTAATCGAGGCGCGCGCGGGCATTTTCCCAGTTGCGGCCGTCGAACGGCGTGGCGGTGACATCGAGCGCTGCCTGATCGTCGAGCGCGTTGAGATTGACGCTCCACGCTTCGGGGTGCGAGCGCGGCTGGTAGAAGCTCTTGATCCCACAGCTGCGGCAGAAAAGATGTTCGGCGGCGCCGGTGCCGAAGCGATAGCTGGTCAACGCATCGGCGCCCTGCAGCAGCCGAAAATGCTCGTGCGGGACGATCAGGTGGCGAAAGCCGGTCATCGAGCAGATCGAGCAATTGCAATCGAGCACGGCCACCTCGCGCGGCACCACCGCCTCGAAGCGCACTGCCCCGCAATGGCATCCGCCGGAGATCGTGATCATGGCAACGCTCGCTTTAGAGGACCAGCTGTGCTCCTCCTTACCGTTCGGGTTGAGCCTGTCGACGCTCTTGCTTCTCCGCGGAGAAGCAGAGGCCTTCGCCACGCGCAGCCCGAACGGAAAAATGCTTCGGTCAGGGCGTGGCCGATCTGACAGGGCCGCTACTCGTCGGAGCAGAGCGGCTCGCCGACGAGATCCTTGGCACGCATCGCCGCTTGGCTGGTACCGCCGTTCTGAGCCAGCCGGACCCCGGTCAGCCGTGCCGGCGAGCCGCAGTAATAAGCGCAGCCGGGCGGCGCGGTGGCGGGCATGACGATGCTCATGCGATCGATCGTGGCGTTGAGCGTGCAGCGCGAATCGCCCGCCATCGTGAAGCGCAGCTGGCGCCCGATTCGCCTGACGCTGCCGCTGCCGCTGCAACTCGCCGCGCCGGGACCGCGGATGACGAGGCCGAATTCGGCGGTGCGGCGATGCTCGACGATGCACAAGCGGCTCGGCGATCGCGGATCCCCACTTTGATACAGGCCGGTCAGCCCCTTGAGCCGACCGGTCGGCCGGTGCGCTCCCGGAGCCTCGCGCGGCGCGCCGGGGCTGGGCTGATTGTTCGCGGCATCGTCGCCGCGCGAGCAGCCGGCGATCAGCGCGAAAACGATCAGCTCCTTGCGCATTGTCGAGCCTCTCCTGCTCACCCGCACAACTTGGCCCGCACAACTTGGCCCGCACAATTTGGCCGCCTCAGCTTGGCCGTAAAATTACGGGATGGATAGGAAATCGACATCAATTTGTAACAAGAGGCGACAAAGCCGGAGCGGCTACCTATATGAGCGGCGATCGGGAGCAACGCGCGAAACATGCTGACGACCCACCCATTCGACGATGACAAATTACGCGAGGAATGCGGCGTGTTCGGCATTTGGGGTGCCGAAACCGCGTCGGCAGTCGTCGCGCTCGGCCTGCACGCGCTGCAGCACCGCGGCCAGGAAGCCGCAGGTATCACCAGCTATGACGGCCGAGCCTTCCACACCCATCGGGCAATGGGTCATGTCGCCGGCAATTTC
>JAQGLH010000254.1 GCA_028293005.1 Alphaproteobacteria bacterium | reverse complement strand
ACCCTTGGCCACCGTTTCCATCATGCCGGCATCATCACGATCGGCAGCACGCACGATTATGCCGAGAAGCTGCGCGCCTGCCATGTCATCATCGATCCCGCCGAGCGCCAGGCGATCGTCCGCGACGGCGCCGAGAAAGCAGCCTCGGCCGAAAGTCTGACGCTCGTCCCCGACGAAGGGCTCGTCGCCGAAAATGCCGGTCTCACCGAATGGCCGGTGCCGCTGCTCGGCCGCTTCGATCCGGCGTTCCTCCATGTGCCGCGCGAGGTAATCCAGCTGACGATGCGCGCGAACCAGAAATATTTTGCCTGCACGGGCGCATCAGGTGCGCTTGCGCCGAACTTCATCTGCACCGCCAATATCGAGGCGGTCGACGGCGGTGCCTCGATCGTCGCGGGTAACGAGAAGGTCCTCACCGCCCGCCTGTCCGACGCCAAATTCTTCTGGGAGCAGGATCTCAAGGTGGCGCTGGAGGAGCAGGCGAAGAAGCTCGACCAGATCGTCTTCCACGAGAAGCTCGGCACATTGGCGCAGCGGGTGACGCGGATGGTCGCGTTGGTCGATGATCTCGCGCTTCACCTGCCGGACTTGGATCGCGACAAGGCCCGGCGCGCCGCCGCGCTGGCCAAGGCCGATCTGGTCAGCTTCATGGTCGGCGAATTCCCCGAGCTTCAGGGCGTGATGGGCCGCTATTATGCCGCGGCGCAAGCCGAGGCGCCCGAGGTGGCGGCTGCGATCGAGGCGCATTACCGGCCTCTCGGCCCCGACGATGCATGCCCCACGGAGCCGGTTTCGATCGCGGTGGCGCTCGCCGAGAAGATCGACACGCTCGTGGGCTTCTTCGGCATCGACGAGCGGCCGACCGGATCGAAAGATCCGTTCGCCTTGCGCCGTGCCGCGCTGGCGGTGATCCGCCTGATCACCGAAAACGACCTCCGCGTGCCGCTCGGCCGAATCTTCCCGGCCGCTGCCGCACGCTATCGCGATCAGCAATTCGCGGTCGCCGACCAGCAGCAGGCGCTGCTCGAATTCTTCGCCGACCGCCTCAAGGTCCAGCAGCGCGAGGCGGGCGTCCGCCACGATCTGATCGATGCGGTGTTCGCGCTCGGCGGGGAGGACGATCTCGTCCGTCTGCTCGCCCGCGTCCGCGCGCTGCAGGCGTTCGTCGAAACCTGTGCCGGCAGCGATCTACTCGCCGGCTATAAGCGCGGCGCGAACATCCTCAAGAAGGAGGAATGGGGCGACTCAGCGGCTGCGGCGCCGCTGTCCTACGCACCCGAAGCCGAGGAGGCCGCGCTGATCGCTGCGCTCGACGCGGCCGAACCCGACGCGATGCGTGCCATCGCGGCTGAGGATTTTGCCGGCGCGATGGCGGCGCTTGCCAGCTTGCGAGCGCCGGTCGATGCCTTTTTCGACAAAGTGACCGTCAACGCTTCCGATCCCGCCAAGCGCGAGGCGCGCCTCGCGCTCCTCGCGCGGATGCGGGAAGCTTTCCACCGTGTCGCGGATTTCTCGAAGATCGAGGGCTGACCCTCGTCGCAGTTCGAAAGGGCTTTTGAATGACTCGTTATGTGTACCGGTTCGGCGGAGGTATCTCCGAAGGCGGTAGGGGCGATAAGGAACTGCTGGGCGGCAAGGGCGCGAATCTAGCCGAAATGGCCTCGATCGGGCTGCCGGTGCCTCCGGGATTCACCATCTCGACCGAGATGTGCACACGTTTCTATGCCGAAGGGAAAGTCTTTCCGGAATCGCTGCGCGGCGAGGTCGCCGAAGGCATTGCGCACATCGAGAAGGTGACCGGCAAGCGCTTCGGCGACGCCAGCGATCCGTTGCTGGTGTCGGTGCGCTCGGGCGCGCGCGTGTCGATGCCCGGCATGATGGATACGGTTCTCAACCTCGGGCTCAATGACGAGACCGTCGTCGGGCTGGCGAAGGCAAGCAACGATCCTCGCTTTGCCTGGGACAGCTACCGCCGCTTCATCCAAATGTACGCCGATGTCGTGCTGGGGCTCGATCATAGCGCGTTCGAGGAAGCGCTCGAACTGGCGAAGGAGGACAAGGGCGTTCATCTCGATACTGAGCTCGACGCCGAAGATTGGCGCGCGCTCACCGGCCGCTACATGGAGCTCGTCGAGCAATTGTGGGGAAAGCCGTTCCCGCAGGATGCCAACGAGCAATTGTGGGGCGCGGTCGGCGCGGTGTTCGCGTCGTGGCAGTCGGAGCGCGCGCGGGTCTACCGCCGCCTCAATTCGATCTCGGGCGACTGGGGCACGGCGGTCAACATCCAGGCGATGGTGTTCGGCAACATGGGCGAGACCTCGGCGACGGGCGTCGCCTTCACCCGCGATCCCTCGACCGGCGAGCATGCTTATTATGGCGAATATCTGATCAACGCGCAGGGCGAGGACGTCGTCGCCGGCATCCGCACGCCGCAATATCTCACCAAGCGTGCGCGCGAGACCGCCGGCGCCAAGGCGCCGTCGATGGAGGAGGCGCTGCCGGAGGTTTACGGTGAGCTCACCGATATCTTCGACGCGCTCGAGAATCATTATCGCGACATGCAGGACATCGAGTTCACGGTAGAACGCGGCAAATTGTGGATGCTGCAGACGCGGAGCGGCAAGCGTACCGCGCGCGCGGCGCTCAAGATCGCGTCGGACATGGTCCATGAAGGGCTGATCACGCAGGAGGAGGCGATCCTGCGCGTCGACCCCGCTGCGCTCGACCAATTGCTCCATCCCGCGCTGGATCCCGATGCGCCGCGCAATGTCATCGCCAAGGGCCTTCCGGCATCGCCGGGCGCCGCCTGCGGCCAGGCGGTGTTCGACGCCGACACGGCCGAGCGCCATGCCGCGCTCGGCGAGGCGGTGATCCTGATCCGGATCGAGACCTCCCCGGAGGACATCCACGGCATGCACGCCGCGCAGGGCATCCTTACGGCACGCGGCGGCATGACCAGCCATGCCGCGGTCGTCGCGCGCGGGATGGGGCGGCCGTGCGTCAGCGGCGCGGGCAGCATCTCGATCAATTACGCCACCAAGGTAATGCGTGTCGGCTCGGTCGAAGTCCGCGAGGGCGACACGATCACGATCGACGGCTCTACCGGCGAGGTGATGCTCGGCGCCGTCCCGACCATCCAGCCGAGCCTCACCGGCGACTTCAGCGGGCTGATGGGCTGGGCCGACAACGTGCGGCGGCTGAGAGTGCGCGCCAATGCCGAGACGCCGGCCGATTGTCGCACGGCCCGCGAGTTCGGCGCCGAAGGCATCGGCCTATGCCGGACCGAGCATATGTTCTTCGACGCAGCCCGCATCATCAACGTACGCCAGATGATCCTCGCCGATAGCGAGGCCGGCCGCCGCGCCGCGCTCGAGAAATTGCTGCCCGAACAGCGCAGCGACTTCATCGAGATCTTCCAGATCATGGCGGGGCTGCCGGTGACGATACGCCTGCTCGATCCGCCGCTCCACGAATTCCTCCCGCATGGGGAGGAGGAATTCGAAGCGGTCGCGCGAGCCGCCGGCGTGACCGTCGACGTCCTCAAACGCCGGGTCACCGAGCTGCACGAGTTCAATCCGATGCTCGGCCATCGCGGCTGCCGGCTCGGCATCACCTATCCCGAGATCTACGAGATGCAGGCGCGCGCGATCTTCGAGGCGGCCGTCGCGGTCGGCAAGGAAAGCGGCGAGGCGCCGACGCCCGAGGTGATGGTGCCGCTCGTCTCGACCGGGGCCGAGCTCAAGATCATCCGCGCCCTGATCGACCGCACCGCCAAGGCCGTGTTCGAGGAGCAGGGCCGCTCGGTCGAATATCTCGTCGGTACGATGATCGAGCTGCCGCGCGCCGCGCTCCAGGCCGCGACAATCGCCGAAGACGCCCAATTCTTCAGCTTCGGCACCAACGACCTCACCCAAACGACGCTCGGCCTCAGCCGCGACGACGCGAGCCGGTTCCTCACCCAATATATCGAGAGCGGCATCTATCCGCGCGATCCGTTCGTCACGATCGACACTGAGGGCGTCGGCGAATTGATCGCGATCGCAGCCGAGCGCGGTCGGAGCAAGCACCCCGGGTTGAAGCTCGGCATCTGCGGCGAGCACGGCGGCGATGCCGCCTCTATCGCCTTCTGCCACGGCATCGGCCTCGATTACGTCTCGGCGTCGCCTTACCGCGTCCCGATCGCGCGGCTCGCCGCCGCTCAGGCAGCGCTCAGGGACAGGGCCTGAACCGCGACAGGTGAGGGCGGGGGCGCATCGTTGCCGTTCCCGCCGCCTGCCGTCAGCGCTAGAGCAGGCTGCGATTAGATAGATCGCAGCCTGCTCTACTAACCGCCCGCATTGCTTCTTGCGAAAAGCCGGTACCCACCTTTTCGCGCAATGCGCTAGAGAGGTCCGCGGTCGCCGGACGGTGGCGGCGGTGGGGGCGTCTTTGCCGCCGCATACCGCAGCGATTCCATCTCGCGCGCTTCGGTGCGCAGGCGCGCATTCTCGGCTTCGAGCGCGTCAACGCGCTGATGTTCCTCTTGATAGCGTCGTTTCCACCGGCCGCCGGCGAGCATGTACATGCCGAGCACCAGGCCGAGCAGAAAGACGAGCGCGACAATAATCCATTGTTGGAGCGTGAACGGCGTCATCGATTAAACCTCCGCTGATCGTCCGAAGACAATCAGCGGACGCCCAAGTTGTTCCGTTGCCGTACCGGCTTAGCTGAAGACGTCGGAGAGCGAGCAGGCTGCCGGGCCGAGAATGACGATGAACAAGGTCGGCAGGATGAACAGGATCAGCGGCACCGACATGATGGCGGGCAGCCGCGCGGCCTTTTCCTCGGCGCGCATCATTCGCTGGTTGCGGAACTCGGCGGAGAGGACGCGAAGCGCCGACGCCAGTGGGGTACCGTATTTCTCGGTCTGGATCATCGTCGTCACGACGCCGCGGACCGCCTCGAGATCGATCCGCTTGGCGAGATTCTCGAACGCCATGCGCCGATCGGTCAGGAAGCCGAGCTCGATCGAAGTCAGTGCGAATTCGTCGCCGAGCTCCGGATAGGCTTTGCTGAGCTCCTTCGCGACGCGGTTGAACGCGGCATCGACGGTGAGGCCGGCTTCGGCGCAGATCACGAGCAGGTCGAGCGCGTCGGGCAATCCCTTGCGGATCGCATTGCTGCGCTTGTTGATGGTGTTTTTCAGCCAGATGTCGGGCGCTTTGTAGCAGCCGATCAGCGAGCCGGCGACGAACATATACTTCTTGATGTCGCCCCATTCGGGGAACCAGTTGAGGAAATAGACGCCGACGATCACGAAACCGCCGATCACGGCCGGGAGGACGAAGCGCGCGAAGATGACGACGAACGCCAGATCCTTCGAGCGGATGCCGGCCTGCATCAGCTTGAGCTGGGTCTTCACGACCTGCTCGTCCTGAAGCATCTTGAGCGAGCTGAGGACGCTGCGGACCTTGTCGGCCGCCTCGTTCTTGTTGGTGATCTTCTTGCGGCGCTTCGAAGTCGACGCGACGATGCCCGCCTTGAGCTGCTCGCGGCGTTCGTTGAGCGCCTTGACCCTCTTGGCCATCGGATCGCGCACCGTCGTCACGGCATAGATGGCCGTCAACACGGACAGGGTCGCCAGCGCGGCAAGCCCGGTCGCGACCATCGTCACGTCAATTCCCATTACTGATGGCCCTGCCATGGTCGAACGCCTCTGTTAAATCTCGAAGTTGACCATCTTGGCCATGATGAACACGCCGATTCCCATCCACAGGATGCCGACGCTGCCCGCGATCATCAGCCGCGGCTCGGTGAAGAAGCCGGCGAGATACGGTCCGTTCGACATCCAGATCAGGCCGAACACGATGAACGGCAGCGATCCGACGATATAGGCCGACGCCTTCGCTTCGGAGGACATCGCGCGGATCTTGAGCTTCATCTGCGCGCGCTTCCTCAGCACGTCGGCGAGGTTTGCGAGCGTCTCGGCAAGGTTGCCGCCCGTCTCGCGCTGGATCGCCAGCGTGATCACGAAGAATTGGAATTCGGCGGTGTTGAGCCGGTCGGCGGTCTCCTGGAGCGCCACCTCCATGGTGCGGCCGATCTTCATCTTGTCCGACACGGTCTGGAACTCGGCCGACACCGGTCCGCCGATCTCGCTCGCAACGATGCCGATCGTCTCCGAGATCGGAAGGCCCGAACGCAGGCCGCGCACCATCAGCTCGAGGGCATCGGGGAAGCGCACGGTGAAGCGCGCCACCCGGCGCTTGATCAGCTTGCCGATGAAGAAGTGGGGCAGCGCGACGCCGGCGAACAGGCCGAGCACGATCCCGAGATAGATAGGCGCGCCCCTGAGCGTCACGACGAGCGCCACCATCAGCGCGATGCCGAGGCTGGTCATGCCATATTGCGCGAGCGTCCACTCGCGGCCGGTCTGCTCGATGCGCTGGCGGAGCAGCGCAGGGTTGGGGATGAAACGCTGCGCGAGCGAATCCATCTTCGTCGATTGGCGGGGGCCGAGGATCCGCTTCATCTGGGCCTGCGCCGCGACTTCGGTGGAGCGGCTATGGCGCTCGCGCAATTCCTCGATGCGACGGACCTGGGCCTTCGAAGCCGAGGGGCCAGCCACCGCATAATAGACAAGCGCGAGCGTGCCGAGCATTCCGAACATCAACAACGCCAGTGAGGAAATCGGCATCTGCGGCCCTTTGCGTTCTTAACCTATCGATCGTTCCCGAAGCCGCCTCAACCGACGGCCTTGATCTTCTTCTTGGGGACGAACGACTTGAAGTTGCCGAGCTTGCCGAGCAGCGAACCGCCGTTGACCGGGGAATCGCCTTCGTTGGGCGTATCGACCGCGCTGATCGTCATCGTCAGCAGATGGCCGAGCGGCTGCGAAACCTTGGCGTTGCCCGAGACCTTGGCGAGCGGCTGGCCGAGCTTGGCCGCCTGCGATGCTGCCTTCGGATCGAACGGGATCACGATGTCGACCTTGCGCTCGATCGACTGCTCGAAATCCTTACGGCTGATTTCCTGCACGCCGCCGCTGACGACGCGGTTCGCAACCACGATCACGCGCGATTGGGGCGCGTTGGTCTTGAGCCACGAAAGGATGCGGATCGAATCGCGCGTGCCCGCCAGCGTGAACTCGCTGACGACGATGGTGACATGCGCATCGTGGACGAGATGCGGATATTGGACGAGCATCGCGCGCGGGAGATCGAGCACCGTGCTCTCAAACGCATTGCGCATCTCTTCCTGGAGCTGGAAGAAAGCCGCTCCGTCGGTCAGCATCGGCTGATTGATCGGTGCTTCGGCCGAGAGGACCGATAATTTCTCGTTGGCCCGGACCATTGCACGCTCGATGAACAAGCCGTCGATGCGGCTCGGATTTTCGATCGCATCGGTCAGCCCGCGGCCCGGCTCCAGATCGAGCGCGAGAGCGCCGGTGCCGAAGTGGACGTCGAGGTCGAGAAGCGAGGTCGAACGGCCTGCCTTGTCGCCCATCAGCCACGCCAGCGAGGTGGCGATGGTGGAGGCGCCGACGCCGCCGCGAACGCCGATCACCGCCGCCATGATGTGCGGCTTTTCCGCCGACGGCTCGTTGAGCCGCGGCCCGGAGATCGTCATCTGCGCGTTGGCGAAGGCATCGCGCAGCTGGTCGGCGCTGAACGGCTTCAGCAGATAATCCTGGATGCCGCTCGCGACGAGGTCGCGGTAGAGGCGCACGTCGTTGACCTGGCCGGCGGCGATGACGACGGTGCCGGGCTCGCACACTTCGGCGAGCGCGTTGATGTCGTTCAGCGGATCACCCGATTCGGAAAGATCGACGAACAGAATGTTCGGGCTGGCCGAAACCGACAGCGACTGGACCGCGTTGCGCAAGCCGCCCTTGTTGATCTTTTCCGGGGCCCAGCCGTGCTCGACCGCGATCGGGCGCAGCATCTCGGCCGTCGCCTCGTCGCAGACGAAAGCGGTGAAGGGGTCACGCAGCGCGGCTGCGCGTGAAGCATGGAACGGCGCGTTCATCAATTTCCCCCTGTCGTCGTAGAAACTTTCTGGATGCCGTCCGCCCCGGTGAGCTTGGCGTCACGATATTGCTTGATCGCCTTGGCGGCCGTGGCCGGATCGCCGTGGACCGCACCTTCGTGGCCGAGCACCAGATCGTTCGGATCGGCGATCATCGCGGCCAGATTGGAGTTGGTCGCACAGCCGTATTCGGACGCGGTCGAGACCGGTGCGCCGGGCAAATGGCTCTGCCGCCAGTTTGGGCAGTTTGGCACGCTGGCGGTCATCCGGCTCACGACCACGCGCACCAGACCCGGCTGAACCGCGCCCGCCGTGATCGGCGCGGCGTTGCTCAGCAGCAAGCCGTAATCGGCTGCGACGCGAGCGATCTCCTCGCGCGCGCCGGCGCCTGCATATTGATCTTCGACCGCGATCCTGTCGCCG
>JAQGLH010000243.1 GCA_028293005.1 Alphaproteobacteria bacterium | reverse complement strand
GGCTGCTTGGTCCGAACGGTGCCGGCAAGACAACCTGCTTCTATTCGGTGATGGGCCTGGTCAAGCCAGACAGCGGCCGCATCCTCCTCGACGGGCAGGACATCACCAGCCTGCCGATGTACCGGCGGGCGATCCTTGGCCTCGGCTATCTGCCGCAGGAGACGTCGATCTTCCGCGGCCTCAGCGTCGCGCAGAACATCATGGCGGTGCTCGAGGTCGAGGAGCCGAGTCCCGCCGCCCGCGCCGAGCGGCTCGAGCAATTGCTGAGCGAATTCCATATCAGCCATCTCCGCGATGCATCGGCGATGGCGCTTTCGGGCGGCGAGAGGCGGCGCTGCGAGATCGCCCGCGCGCTCGCCGCCGATCCGTCGATCATGCTGCTCGACGAGCCGTTCGCCGGGATCGACCCGATCTCGATCTCCGACATCCGTGCGCTGGTGCTCCAGCTCAAGGAGCGCGACATCGGCGTGCTGATCACCGACCACAATGTCCGCGAGACGCTCGACATCGTCGACCGCGCCTGCATCATCTACGATGGTCAGGTGCTGTTCGCGGGCAGCCCCGAAGCCTTGGTGGCGGATGAGAAGGTCCGCCAGCTGTACCTCGGCGAAAGCTTCGAACTGTAGCAAGGTCTGACCATGGCGCTCGGGCCCCGCCTCGACCTCCGGCAAAGCCAATCCCTGGTGATGACACCGCAGCTCCAGCAGGCGATCCGGCTGCTGGCGCTGTCGAATCTCGAAATCGAGGGATTCATAGCCGAGGAGGTGGAGCGCAATCCGTTGCTCGACACCGCGAGCGACGAGGGTGCGGGCGAGGATCGGCCCGGCGAAAGAGCATTGGGCGAAGGAGCGCCGGGCGGACCCGGCGCGGGCGATCCTGCAGAAGCGGGCCAGCCCACGCGGGTCGAACGTGAGCAGCCGGAGCGGGTCGATGAACTCGTCGCGCACGGCGATGCCAGCCGCGATGCGCCGCTCGACCTCGATTATCAGGGCGAGGATTTCCAGGACAGCGCCGCCGACCGCATGACGGATCACCGCGGTCTCGACGGCAGGCTGGGCCTCGAAGGGCTCGGCGGCGGCAGCGGCGGCGAGGCGCCCGACCTCGAGGCGATCGCCGGCACCGATCTGTCGCTGCACGAGCATCTGCTCGGCCAGGCGGGTGCGCGTCTCTCCGGGACCGACCTGCTGATCGCGCAGCAGATCGTCGAGCAGATCGACGAGACCGGCTATGTATCGATTTCGCTGCTTGCTCTTGCTCAACGGCTTCGCGCTCCGCTGGACGCGGTCGAGCGCGTGCTTGCGATCGTCCAGAGGTTCGATCCGCCGGGGGTCGGCGCGCGCTCGCTGTCCGAATGTCTCGCCATCCAGGCGCGCGAGGCCGATCGCTACGATCCGGCCATGGCGCGGCTGATCGACAATCTCGATTATCTCGCCAAGGGCAATCTCGCCGCGCTGCGCCGCATCTGCGGCGTCGACGATGAGGATCTCGGCGACATGATCCGCGAGCTGCGCGCCTATGATCCCAAGCCCGGCTGCAAGTTCGGTCAGCCCACCGCCATCGACGCGATCGTGCCGGACGTGTTCGTCGCACGCCGCGGCGCCGGCTGGGCGATCGAGCTCAACCAGGCGACCTTGCCGCGGCTGCTCGTGAACCGCGCTTATTATGTCGAGCTCGCCGGCGGCGCGCAGAACAAGCAGTCGAAGGCGTGGCTCTCCGAATGCCTCGCCAGCGCCAATTGGCTGGTCAAGGCGCTCGACCAGCGCGCCCGCACGATCGTCAAGGTCGCGACCGAGATCGTCAAGCAGCAGGACGCCTTCTTCCGCGACGGCGTGGCGCACCTCAGGCCGCTGACCTTGCGCACCGTCGCCGACGCGATCGGGATGCACGAATCGACTGTCAGTCGGGTGACGTCGAACAAATATCTCGCGTGCGACCGCGGCCTGTTCGAGCTCAAATATTTCTTCACCAGCAGCATCCAGAGCGCCGACGGCGGCGATGCGGTGTCGGCCGAAGCGGTCAAGAGCGCGATCAAGGCGCTGATCGCGGCCGAAGGCAGTAAGATTTTGTCCGACGACCAGCTCGTCGAGATGTTGCGCGGCAAGGGCTTCGACATCGCCCGCCGCACCGTCGCCAAATATCGCGAGGCGCTCGGCATCGGCTCGTCGGTCCAGCGCCGCCGCCAGAGAGCGATCGGCAGCCACGCCGCCTGAGGCAACGACCGCCGCCTCCAGCCGTTGAATGCGGAAGGAGAAAGACGATGACCGACCAGAAGAAGAAGGGTGATTTCGACCAGTGGCAGCGTGCGGACAAGGGCGGTGACAAGAAGCAGCGCGACAATCGCAACGAGAACAGCCGCACCGGCAACCAGAACAGCGGCCACGGCGGTCATAAATAGCGCCAGCTGAAGCAAGCGCCCCGCCGAGGTGGGGCTGGCGTCCATGACTGTGCCACGGCCGAAGGTCGGCTTGGTCGCGCCCTTCGCCGGGCGAGGGTTTTGAAGGCGCGGCACCAAGCGAGGCGTGGCGTGGCGTGAAAGCTTGACGTCCGCCGCCTCTTCCCCGCATCCCGGCGCAATGGACGCCGCCAGCCGCACGCACCGCCTCCGTTCGATCGTCGGCGGCTCGGCCGGCAATCTGATCGAATGGTACGATTGGTACGTCTATTCCTTTTTCACGCTCTATTTCGCGCCATCCTTCTTCCCTGCGGAGGATCGCACGGCGCAATTGCTGAGCGCCGCCGCGGTGTTCGCGGTCGGTTTCCTGATGCGGCCGATCGGCGCCTGGCTGATGGGCGTCTATTCGGACCGCAAGGGACGCAAGGCGGGCCTGACGCTTTCGGTCTCGCTGATGTGCGGCGGCTCATTGCTGATCGCGGCGACGCCCACCTATCACAATATCGGCGCGCTCGCTCCCGGCCTGCTGGTGCTCGCGAGGCTGCTCCAGGGCCTCAGCCTCGGCGGCGAATATGGCGCCAGCGCGACCTATTTGAGCGAGATGGCCGGCCGCTCGCGCCGCGGTTTCTTCTCGAGCTTCCAATATGTCACCTTGATCGGCGGCCAGCTTACCGCGGCGCTGGTGCTGATCGTGCTGCAATTTTCGCTTTCCGAGGCCGATCTCGAAGCCTGGGGCTGGCGGATTCCGTTCGCGATCGGTGGTTTGCTCGCCTTGTTCGTCTTCTACCTGCGGCGTCGCATGGCCGAGACCGAGAGCTTCAGGAACGTCCAGGCGGCAAACGACCAGGTGCCAAACATCCAGGCGGCAGACACCCGGGCGGCAGGCACCCGGGACAGCGCGCCGCAATCGAGCGGCTGGTCGCTGCTCAAGCACCATCCGCGCGAGGCCCTGCTGGTGATGGCGCTGACCGCCGGCGGCACGCTCGCCTTCTACGCCTACAGCATCTACGGCCAGAAATTCCTGGTCAACACGTCCGGCTTCGATCGCGAGACCGCGACGCGGATCAGCACCGCGGCCTTGTTCCTGTTCATGCTGATCCAACCGCTCGGCGGAATGCTCTCCGATCGGATCGGCCGCAAGCCGATGATGATCGCGTTCGGTATTGCCGGCACCCTGCTCACCTATCCGATCTTCGTCGCGCTGGAGTCGGTGCGCAGCCCGTTGGCGGCTTTCGGGCTGCTGTTCGGCGCGCTGGTGATCGTCACCGGCTACACCTCGATCAATGCTGTCGTGAAGGCCGAGCTCTTTCCAGCGCACATCCGCACGCTCGGTGTCGCGCTCCCTTATGCGCTCGCCAACACGATCTTCGGCGGAACCGCGGAATATGTCGCCTTGTGGTTCAAGAACGAGGGGATCGAGCGCGGCTTCTATGCCTATGTGACCATCATGATCGCGCTGTCGCTGGTCGCTTATGTGCGGATGCGCGACACCAGGGACCACAGTCGAATCCTCGAGGACTGAGCGCCGCAAAGCCGGGCCAAGCGGCTCCAAAGCTGGTTAAGAGGGACTCGGCATCCAGCAGCGGCAGGCTCGCCTGGCCGCTGGCCGGCCACGGCCCAGCCCGGAATCTGCGACGAAACGAGCCCGATCCGCCGTGAAATTCATTGTTCCTCAGTTATGAAACAGGAACCCATCACGCTTCGCCACGCACCCGGCCTGCTTCTCGCCGCCGCCGCGCTCCACCTCACCCCATTGCTCGCGCAGGAAACGCAGCCGTCTGCGCCGCCCACCGTCGTGGTGGCTCCGCCACCGCCGCCGGCGGCGCCGGTGGCCGCGCCGGTTGCCGTGCAGCCCGCCCCGGCCCCCGCCCCGACGATGGAGCCGATCATCTACAAGGGT
>JAQGLH010000170.1 GCA_028293005.1 Alphaproteobacteria bacterium | reverse complement strand
ACCATGGCCACATGCTCGCCTACGGCATCGATCCCAAGCTGATCATGGCCGAGCTGACCGGCCGCCAGGCGGGCATCTCGAAGGGCAAGGGCGGCTCGATGCACATGTTCTCGGTCGAGCATGGCTTTTACGGCGGCCACGGCATCGTCGGCGCGCAGGTGTCGCTCGGCACCGGGCTTGCGTTCAAGCACAAATATGCCGCCGACGGCGGCGTCTGCCTCACCTATTTCGGCGACGGCGCGGCCAACCAGGGCCAGGTCTATGAAAGCTTCAACATGGCCGAGCTATGGAAGCTGCCGGTGATCTACGCGATCGAGAACAATCAATATGCGATGGGCACCAGCGTCAATCGCTCGAGCGCCGAGGACCAGCTCTACAAGCGTGGCGAAAGCTTCCGCATTCCCGGCATCCAGGTCGACGGCATGGACGTGCTCGCGGTGCGCGGCGCGGCGACGACCGCGCTGGAATGGGTTCGCGCTGGCAAAGGCCCAATTCTGCTCGAGCTCAAGACCTATCGCTACCGGGGCCATTCGATGTCGGACCCGGCCAAATATCGCTCGCGCGAGGAAGTGCAGTCGGTCCGCGAGAAATCCGACCCGATCGAGGCGGTGAAGCGCGAATTGACCGCTGCCGGCGTGAGCGAGGATGATCTCAAGGCAGTGGACAAGGATATTCGTCAGATCGTGAGCGAAGCCGCGGATTTCGCGGAGCAGGCACCCGAGCCGGATGCCCGCGAGCTTTACACCGACGTCCTGGTCGGGACCTACTGATGCCGATCGAGATCAAGATGCCGGCGCTCTCGCCGACAATGGAAGAAGGCACGCTCGCCAAATGGCTCGTCAAGGAAGGCGACAAGGTCGCTTCTGGGGACATCATGGCGGAAATCGAGACCGACAAGGCGACGATGGAGTTCGAGGCCGTCGATGAAGGCACGATCGCCAAGATCCTGGTCAAGGACGGCACCGACGAGGTGAAGGTCGGGACGACCATCGCGCTGCTCGCCACCGAAGGCGACGAAGACGGCGTTGTCGCGCGTGCGCCGGTCGAGGCCGATAGCCAGGTCGCCGGCGAAGCACCGGCCGAAGAGGCGAACGAGAAGCAGGCGACGGCGGCGACCCGTCCCCGCGATCCCGACAAGGCGCCGGCGAGCCTGAAGGTCGCGCCCGAAGTACCGGAGGGCACGGCGGCGGTCCGGATGACCGTCCGCGAGGCGCTGCGCGACGCGATGGCGGAAGAGATGCGCGCCGACGATCGGGTGTTCGTGATGGGCGAGGAAGTCGCCGAATATCAGGGCGCCGACAAGGTCACCCAGGGCCTGCTCGAGGAATTCGGCGCGCGCCGCGTGATCGACACGCCGATCACCGAGCACGGCTTCGCGGGACTGGGTACGGGGGCCGCGATGGGCGGCCTGCGTCCCGTGGTCGAGTTCATGACGTTCAACTTTGCGATGCAGGCGATCGACCAGATCATCAATTCGGCGGCCAAGACCAATTACAGGTCCGGCGGCCAGATGCGCTGCCCGATCGTGTTTCGCGGCCCCAACGGCGCGGCATCGAGAGTCGCCGCGCAGCACAGCCAGAATTACGCGCCCTGGTACGCCAGCGTGCCGGGGCTGATCGTGGTCTCGCCCTATTCGGCCGCAGACGCCAAGGGCCTGCTCAAGGCGGCAATCCGTTCGCCGGACCCTGTCGTCTTCCTCGAGAACGAGCTGCTCTACGGGCAGAGCTTCGACGTGCCTCAGCTCGACGATTATGTCTTGCCGATCGGCAAGGCGAACGTCGTTCGCGAGGGGAGCGACGTCACCCTGGTCAGCTATTCGATCGGTGTCGGCATTGCGCTCGACGCGGCGGCGAAGCTGGCGGAGGAGGGGATCGGCGCCGAGGTGATCGACCTGCGCACGCTGCGTCCGCTCGACAAGGCGACGATCCTCGCCAGCCTCGCCAAGACCAATCGCCTCGTCTGCGTCGAAGAGGGCTGGCCGGTCTGCTCGATCTCCTCGGAGGTCATCGCGATCGCGATGACCGAAGGGTTCGACGATCTCGACGCCCCGGTGATGCGCGTCAACAACGTCGACGTGCCGCTTCCCTATGCGGCGAATCTCGAGAAGCTCGCGCTGATCAAGGTCGGGGATGTGGTCGAGGCGGCGCGGAAGGTCTGCTACCGCTAAGGCACCGCCTGGCTCCGGGCAGCGCTGCACCCGCGTTCGTCAGGTCGTCGTGAACTGACTGCAGAGGTGCTGCGTCGCATTCTCGCTATTGTAGATCTGAGTCATGTCGCGGCGATCGCGGATCGGCATCGAGGCGATCTCGCGGAAGGTAAGGGTCGGTGCCCAGCTGTTCGCGATGAGCGGCTTATATTCGAAATAAAGCTCGACGAACATCGTGCCGCCATCGTCCGGCGCGATGACCTGCCTTCCGGCCGGGCCCATCCCCGTCATATTGGTGTCGCCCGAATTGCCGTAAGTGGAGGTGACATTCTTGATGCCGCGGCAGCGCTGCCAGCCGATCTTGTAGCGGCTGGTGGTGTTCGGGCTCGCGACGGGTTCCAGGCTCGAGATGATCACCCGTCCCTTAGAATAGATGCTGAGGCCGCCCGATTCGAAGCCGGCGCCGGTCAGCACGTCGTTGATCTGGGTCTCGGTGATCGTCTTGGCGGCGAGCTGGGTGCCGCTGCCGATCCGCGAGGCGTGATCGGCAAGGTGCAGCGCAAGCTGGCTCAGCCGCATCTTGGTGGTGATATAATTGCTGATCTCCGCGCCCCCGAGCATCAAGGTCAGGAACATCGGGAGCGAATAAGCGAATTCGATATAGGCGACCGCCCGCCGATCGCGCGCCAGTGCGAGAAGTCTTGGCGCCAGACGCGTCGCGCCCACAAACGTGGCGGTCAAAGATTTGAGGGAGCGAGAAAGGATCATCTTGCTTCCTATGGGTTACAATGGCGGACCGTGGCCTGAACCTGGTCGCCATAAGGTTGGTTGTTCATGATCGTCGTTGCCTTGACCGTCGTGGTCGAGGGAATGCCGATCATGCGGTACAGCGGAAACATGCGCGGATAGGTGGCGCTGACGGTGTAGAGCACCGTGTCCTTGGCGCTGCCCTGGCCGGTGCTGCCGGCCTGATCGCGCACATTGTTGTTGTTGTCGTCGACATACGGTTCGTTGTTGTCGCACACATTGTTGTTGTTGGTGTCGGTGAATTGCTCGAGCGGCGCCGTCGCAGCGGTAAAGCTGCGATAGTTGCGCCTGGTGATGCTGATCGCTGCGTTGGCGGCAAGCGCCTGCACCTGGCGCCTCACCCTGGCGTCAATCGCGGCCTGAGTTGTGCTGACCTCGCCTGTTTCGAGCCCGGAATCGCGCGTCGCCTTTTGGACCGCCCCCTGCATTGTCGTGGTCATGTAGCGCTCACGAAGGAACTGCAGGCGCTCGAGACGGCCGAGAAAGTGATCGCCATGCTCGTGCTGTCACCCGAGCGGGACGCGGTGATCGACCGGCTGATCGCCGCGATTGAGCAGG
>JAQGLH010000333.1 GCA_028293005.1 Alphaproteobacteria bacterium | reverse complement strand
TCCGCTATTTCGAGTCCTGGCTCGGCATGGTCGATCTGGCGGGCCATCTGGACCAAGGCTCATTCAATACCTTGCCGATGGTGTGGGCCACCCTTTCGGCCAAATCCTACCAGCATTCGGTGATGCCTCGGCTCAACGGTATCTTCCGCAACAATTGGGTGAGGGCAGCACGGCGCATGGCTGCGACGGAAGGAATGCTGAAGGTTTTGAGGGCTGAAAGCATAAGCACGATGCTCGTCAAGGGTCTCCCCCTTTCCCTGACCTATTACGACAGGCCGGCGTTGCGGCCGATGAACGATATCGACATCGTCGTACCTGTGGATTGTGCGATGGCCGCAAGCAGGGCCCTGGTTCGGGCCGGCTTTGCCGCACCCAATGCCAATTGGGACGTGGACCTCGTCCTTCGACATGCGCTCCAGCACAATCATCCCGACAAGGGAGAAGCGGATCTGCACTGGCATGTGCTCTTCGAGTGCCCGCGCCGCAGTTGCGACGATCATTTCTGGAATAGTGCTTTGCCGCTGCAGGTTGGGAAGCAGGCCACGTTGCAGCCCTGTCCCACCGACCTGCTGATCCACGTCATCGTGCACGGCATAAGATGGAATCCCTTCCCACCGATGCGGTGGATCATAGATGCCGCCATGATTCTGCGTTCGGACAAACCGACCGACTGGGATCGTCTCACGAGCTTCGCGCATGCGAACCATCTTGGAAAGCGGCTGGCGCTGGGCCTTTCGCTTCTCAAGAGCGACTTCGAACTCCCGATCCCGGCAGAGGTGGTGACCAAGCTGGCCGCCAAGGGCAGCTTGATCGAACGCGTCGAATTGCTCGGCATGCGAGGGAGGGACGAACGAAGCAGTTGGCGTCATGTTCGCCGCGCGACGTTCGTCCTGCGACTGCTTCGGGCCGGCCGGGTTCGCTCCTTGCCATCGGCACTGGCCGGTGAGGTACTGCTTCGCAGCCGCAAATATCTTAGCCCCAGGCGGAAAGCTTCCGGACATGCTGTCTGAAGAGGATATGATCAGCGGCATGGACCTGCCGCGCCGGACCGAAGCGGACCAGCGCATCTTCTTCAACAAGGTGTTGGCAAGGGCGCGCGAGGCCGAGAAGCTTTTGGGTCCGGTCGAGGTCGACATCGCGCTGGCGGGAACATTGATCCGGCTATGCTTCGCCGGCGCTCGGCTAAGCGAGGCTCTGCTGCCGCCGCTGGCGCATCTCAGGGTTTCTACCCACCGGTCTCCAGATGTCGTGCTTCATATATGGGAAAGCGAAGAGAGTGGTCTGCCCATGGTGCCGGCGCCTTGTCCGCCGACCTGCTTCACCAACAGGGGCGATATCTGGACAATGATGAGTCCACGCGTGCGCAGCTCCTATCATGCCGAGGAATACACCCTCAATCTCCTCGATCTCGATCAAAAGGAGGGCGTGTTCTGGGCCCGCTCGATCAACCTTCTTCCTTATTGGGCAAAGGCGGCGCCTTTTCGGCCCCTCCTGCACTGGTGGCTCGAGGACAATGGCGGCCAATTGCTTCATGCCGCTGCGGTGGGCACCGCCGAAGGGGGCGTGCTCATTACCGGCAAGGGCGGCGTCGGAAAATCGACGACCGCCCTTAGCTGCCTGCAGGCCGGCCTTCATTATGCGGGTGACGATTATGTCGCGGTCACCCTCAATCCCCATCCGGTGGCCCATAGCCTCTACCGGACGGCCAAGGTCGATCGCGGCTCAATGAGGCGCTTCGCCGATCTCGATCCTCGTCTCGAAAGCCAAACCCCGGACGAGAAAGCCGTGATCCTGGTCGATACGGAGCATCCCGCACTCGCACGCTCGATTCCATTGAACGCGATCCTGACGCCAGAATTCGCGGAGGATGCGCAGACTAGTGTCGCTCTATGCGACCTGAACCGCATGCGCAGCGCAGCGAGCATCACCACCATCTCCCAATTGCCGCATGCGGGCCCGCAGACGATAGAATTCATCGACAGGCTGCTGGAGAGGCTACCCGCCCGTTTGCTTCGTCTCGGCCATGATTTCGCCGCCGTGCCGGCCACGCTCTCCCGGTTCATCGCGGGATCGCTTGCGGTGTCGGACTATGTTCGTCCTATCCCAGATCCTGGGACTCCCTTGATCAGCGTCATCATTCCGGTCTTCAACGGTGCTCGCTTCCTAGCCGACGCGATTGGCTCCGTCCTGGCGCAAAATTATGCCGCGCTCGAGGTCATCATCGTCGACGACGGCTCGTTCGACGACATCGACGCGGCGGTCGACGCCCTTCCCATCGAGGTTCGCTTTCTCAAGCAGCGCAACCAGGGCCCGTCGGCCGCACGCAATGCGGGCATGAGGCATGCGAGTGGGGATTTTCTGACCTTTATCGACGTGGACGATCTGTGGCCGGCCGGGCGGCTCGAAGCGAGCCTCTCGGTCTTTGCGGCTCGCGAGGAGCTTGATGTCGTTACGGGTTATTGCCAGCTAACGGAGTTTGACGAAGCCAGGAACGAATGGATCTTCGTCGACGATGCGCGAAGAGGTTCCCGGCATTCGATCGCAGCCGGTCTTTACCGGCGCCGGGCGTTCGAAAAGGTTGGGCTGTTCGATGAGGGACTGCGCTACGCCGAGGATCTGGACTGGTTCATTCGCGCAAATGAGGCGGGTCTAGCAATAGAGTGGGTGGAAATGGCCACTTCTATCGTGCGCAGGCATGATCAAAATACAACGTATCGACGAACCAGGCTGGAAATGAATCCGCTGCGGCTGTTCAAAAATATGCTCGATCGGCATCGGGGACTGCCCGAGCACGCGATGCCCGCTCCATCGCCTGAAGGGAAAGCAGGCGGCGCCGGCCGCGGGATCGTTTGACCAAGACTGCGGTCCCGATGCGAATTCTATTCTGGAACCAGCGTTATTTGCCCCATCGAGGCGGCGTGGAATCGTTCACGTCTCGCCTTGCGACCGAATTACTCAGTTGCGGTCATCATCCTGAGGTCGTCACACAGCGTCTGCCCGGTGAGCTTGCCGAGGAGATGGTGGAAGGAATCGCCGTCCACCGGTTCGATTTTACAGAGTCACTCGATTTTCGTGGCGACCCGAGAAGGGCAATCCATGCGTTAAGCAAGACGACCGCAGCGATAGCGGCGCTGAAGCAGCGGGTGAGGCCGGACATCGTGCACGTCAATTTCACGGATGGCTCACCGATCTTTCATGTTCGGACTCCCTCGGCCTGGCCCTCCCCTACCATCGTCACATTCCACGCGAATCTGCGCAACGAGCTGCACGGCGCCGGTGTCGCACGGACGCTGCTGGAAAGTGCCGCGCGCATCACGGCCGTGTCCTGCTTCGCGGCCGAGCATCTCGTTGCGGCGGCGGGTTTGGAGCGCGATCGAATCGAGGTGATCGCTCCGGGCGTGCGGCCGTCCGAATACGGCCCAGGAGCCATTCCGGTGAGCGAGCGCGACCCGAACCTTCTCTTCATTGGGCGCCTGGCGCCGGGCAAAGGAGCCGACATTGCAATTCGGGCGCTGAAAGAGGTGGATGAACGGGTCACGCTGACCCTCGTCGGCGATGGCCCGGAGCGGGCGCGGTTGGAACAACTCGTCTTCGACCTGCGCCTCGGCGACCGGGTCCATTTTCTTGGCGAGATCGACACGAGGCGACACCCGGTCTTACAACAGGCGTTTGCGCTGATCGTCCCATCCGATGGTGACGAACTTTTTGGAATGGTCGCGGTCGAGGCCGGGCTTTGCGCAGTTCCCGTCATCGCCTCGTCGATCGGAGGCTTGGCAGAGATCGTGGAGGATGGTGTGACGGGATATACGGTTCCGCCGGGTGATCCTGCCGCGATCGCCAACGCCATAAGACATCTCGTTGAGAATCCGGCGCGCGCGCAGGCAATGGGAAATGCCGGCCGGGACCGGGCGCTGAGATTATATACCGCGGCCGGAATGTTTCAGTCCTATCTCCGGCTCTATCGCGCATGCTTGCCTAGTTAAGGTCGTTATTAGGTGCCGGATCCATAGGTTTGCACTGCAACCTTGCGGAAAACCGCCGTATTCGGATTGGGGCATAATAGCTGAAGTTTCGGCTACCTTTCCCTCTGAAGACGGCAAACAGTAGGATTGTGGTCGGTGTCATGAACGCGGCCGCATGTGAGAGAGGCGAATAGGCGCCGGCAAAGGATAGGTTGTCATCGCGGAACGTCCGCAATGGGCCGAGAGCACACGGTCTGCTTTGGGGGAAGCATGCCACGAAAGCCGATACTCAGTCGATGATGTGAAATGGTCTGCTTACTACCCATGCGGGACGTTGCGGAGGCACATGGCACTTCCCGCAGGCGGACGTTCGTCGCTGTTCGCGCCTCAAGTCCGCTCTCGATCCGTTGCAGATCTCAGAACCCAGCAAGCATCCGCAGTGGGTGGAAAACGGGCTCGTCGCAGTCTCAGTTGCTAATCTAGGGCAATGAGTTACGAAACACGTCTGTTGAAGTGGGGGCGCAATGAGAGATGTAGCTTTTCCGATCGCCGTCGCGGCGATCGTATTCAGCGGACCTGTCCTGGCGCAGGATGTGGAAAGGGTCGCTACGGAGGTGTTTGCAGCCGCTTCTACGGGTGACATACCAGCGCTGACGGCCCTCCTCGATGCAGGTTTTGATCCCAACTATAAGCGTGGCGGACGGAGCGCTCTCGCCCACGCCGTCCTGTCTGGACGGCTGGAAGCCGTGAAGTTGCTCCTCTCGCGTGGTGCCGACCCCAACACTGTCTACGAAGATCAGGATGTAGTCGGCTACGACCGACCACGGGCGCTGCTGGAGATCGCAGAATCGACCGGTAAGGCAAGCATCGCCGCGCTCCTTCGCGCTAGCGCCGGTTCGCGGCCGACGAGGGGAGGCGCCTCCAACAGGGCTGACACGCCGGAGGGCGCACAAAAGGTAGATCGTCCTGTTGCTTCGCCAGCAGCTACGCGAGCATCTCGCTGGGCTGCGCCCAACAGCTTTTCGGCTGAGGAGCAGGTCTCCTTCACAACTAGCGGCGGAGCGGAATGGCGTTCAGGCCGAGTAGTTCGCGTGGGCTCCGGGGAGTTCACAAACATGTATCTCGTCGAAGAGCCGAACGGTTCCCGCCACTACGTCGATTGGAACCGAGTTACTTCCGTGTCCCGGCAGCCTTACTGGACTGGTTTCTTTATCGGTGACTGGGACATCAACACCGGCATTGCCTCGACCTTTCGCACCGATGGACGGGATGTCTATCATGTCGTATCGGGAGGTATGCGACTTCCGCCCCTGCGCGTTGAGGCGAACGGAACTTACATTTGGTCCACTGGGTCCGGCCAGCTGCGCGGCCGCTGGGTGCCTCGGGGGGACGCGCCAGGGATCACGCTCCTGAAGGGCGACAAGGGTTCTGACTGGACGCTTGTGAACAGCACCACGAAATCCACCTTGGAAACCTTCAAGACTGACGAGGTTCGCCTCAGTTCGCCTGTCTACAGCCGGATCGGTCATCGATTAGGTGGCAACTAGTTCACCGTGCGAGAATGCCGAATGTCTGTAAGGGGTCGAAAGCAAACATCCGCCATCTTACTGAACGCGCGTCCGCTTAAGGACGCGCGCGATGCCGCCCTGAACGGCCGCAAGTGGCGCAAAGCCGACGCAGGATCATAGGGCACCGAACGACGACGAAGAGTGGGCACGCCTGCGCTTGTCCGCGCGCCTAAGCTCTTGCGCTCGTGAAGCGCCGCGCTATCCGAAATCGACGAGGGGAATTCCGCCTTATGGAGAGGGCCTGAACCATGGAATACCGCTATCTCGGCCGCAGTGCGCTCAAGGTTTCGCCGCTTTGCCTCGGCGCGATGATGTTCGGCGGGCAGACCGACGAGCCGACCTCGAAGCGGATCATCGACAAGGCGTTCGACCAGGGCGTCAACTTCCTCGACACCGCCGACGCTTATCACAACGGCGGCTCGGAAGAGGTGGTCGGCCGCGCGATAGCCGAGCGGCGCGACGCGTGGGTGCTCGCGACCAAGTTCGGCCATACCGGAAAGCCGAGCCCGGGCCCGAACGAGCGCGGGATTTCGCGCAAGTGGATCTGCCAGGCCGTCGAGGCGAGCCTGAAGCGGCTCGGCACCGATTATATCGACATCATTTATTTCCACGTTCCCGTTCCCGGGGTGCCGGTCGAGGAAGGGCTGCGCGCGGTCGGCGACCTGATCGCGCAGGGCAAGGTGCGCTATTACGGCGTCTCCAACTACCCCGGCTGGCGGATCGCCGAGACGGTGCGGCTCGCCGGCGAGCTCGGCATCGCCAAGCCGATCGTCAGCCAGCCGCTCTACAATCTCGTCAACCGCACCGCCGAGGTTGAGCAGATCCCGGTCTGCGGCCATCACGGCATCGGCGTCGCCAGCTACAGCCCGATCGCGCGCGGCGTGCTCAGCGGCAAATATCCGGTCGAGGGTCCGCCGCCCGCCGACACCCGCGCCGGACGCGGCGACGCGCGCATCCGGCAGGCCGAGTGGCGCCCGGAATCGCTCAAGATCGCCAAGACGATCGCCGAGCATGCCGCCGAGCGCGGCACCACGTCGGTGGCCTTCGCCCTGGCCTGGGTGCTCGCCAATCCGCTGATCAGCGCGGCGATCGCGGGGCCCCGTACCGAGGAGCAATGGGACAGCTATCTCGCCGCGCTCGACGTCAAGCTCGGACCCGACGACGAGGCGCTGGTCGATGCGCTGGTGCCGCCCGGCCACCCGTCGACGCCCGGCTTCACCGACCCGCTCTATCCGGTCGAAGGACGGCCGGTCGGCTGAACGGGCGAGCGGGGCCGCGGGCACCCGTCTCCCGTGCTTTCCCGCCCCCTTCTCCCAACCCTCGAGGGGAGAGGGGCTTACTTGTCTTGCTCCCGATCGCCAGTTAAGCCGTTGCACCACGCGTACCGTGCGCCGCCGTCCTCTCACCAACAGGATTTCCTCTTGGCTCTCGTCCCAAGCTCGCCCGACAGCGCGCCGCACACGCCCTACGTCCCCGATCGGAGCAGCGTCCAGGCGGGATGGGCGGTCGCGCTGCTGACCATCGTGTTCGGCTTGAACCAGCTCGATCGCGGCATCGTCGCGATCCTGCTCGATTCGATCAAGGAGGAGATGCATCTCTCCGACACCGCTCTCGGGCTGATGACCGGGCTTGGTTTCTCACTGGTCTACTCGATCATGGCCTTCCCCCTCGGCCGCCTCGCGGACCGCGCCGATCGCATCAAGATCGTCTCGATCGGCGTGATGTTCTATTCGATCATGGCGGCGCTGATGGGCTTCGCGCAGAACGTCTACCATCTCATCGCGCTGCGCTCGATGGTCGCGGTCGGCGAAGCGAGCGGCAACGCGCCGTCGAGCGCGGTGATCGCCGACCTCTTCCCGCACGAGAAACGCGCGCGCGCGACCTCGATCTGGGCAGGCGGCAGCTATCTCGGCCTGTTCGTCGGCCTCTCCGCCGGCGGCTGGATCCACGAACATTACGGCTGGCGCGCGGCGCTGTGGTCCTGCGCGATGCCTGGGCTTGTGATCGGCCTGCTGCTGCTGCTGACGGTCAAGGATCCGCCGCGCGGCGCGTTCGATCCGGCCGCGACGCGCGGGCGCGACCAGGCCAGCCTCAAGGAGACCATCCGCTTCCTGCTGTCGCAGCGGACCTATGTGCTGGTCGTGCTCTCGATCATGATGGCGACCTTCACCGCCTACAGCCTGCAGACGTGGACTCCTTCCTATCTCGACCGGGTCCATCATCTCGCAAAGACCGAGATCGGCTTCTACTCGGGTCTGTTCAAAGGGCTGATGGGGCTGCTCGGCGTGCTCGCCGGCGGACTGCTCACCCACCAGATCATGAAGAAGCACCCGAGCGCAGTCGGCCTCCTCCCGGTCGTCTCCTGCTTCCTCACGCCGTTCGCGATCGGCACCTTCCTGATCACCGACAACAGCACCGTCTCGCTGGTCTGCCTCGCTGCGGCCGGTTTCCTCATCCCTTCCTATCAGGGACCGGCGGTGACGATGCTGCACAGCGTCGCGCCGCCGGGGATGCGCGCGTTCGCGATGACGATGATGTTCGCCGCTGCCTCGCTGATCGGCCTCGGCCTCGGCCCGCTCGTGGTCGGGGCGCTGTCGGACCTGTTTGCGTCGAAAGGCGAGGATTCGCTCCGCTACGCCTTGATCTTCCCGGCGGTGCTGCCGTTCTTCACCGCGATCATGTTCTTCCTCGCGTGGCGCAACGCCGGCGTCGATCGCGCGCGCATCCAATCGGAAGCCTCGCCGGAGGCCTGATCATGGGGTGGCGTAAACGCGGTGGCCGACAACGAGTTAGCCTGGGGAGTTAGCCTGGGCGTGCCGCTGCCGCCGGAGCGCGGGCGATTGCCTCTTTATGCAACGCGTTATTCAGTTTAGACACGAATGAGTTATTCATTCTAAATGTATGACAAGTGTGCTATGACGATCCGAACGGCCGGTGCCACTGGTATGGATGGGCCACCGGTAGCGATGGGCCCGGCATCGACGGTGCGTCGCTGGAGATCACGGCGGAGCGGGTCGAAAGATCGATGGCGCCAGGCCGTGAAGAGTATGAGAGGAGTGCCGACCCGCTGTCCCAAGGCGCGCTTTCGCGCCCGAGCCAAGATTGGAGCTTGGACTCTCGCGCGCAACGTCGCGCGGCTTGACGGGTTGATACGAGGATTGAGGCGAAAATGATTCGATATTCGAAACTGAGCTATGTTGCGCTCAATGTCTCCGACATTGAACGGTCGAAGGATTTCTACGTGAACATCCTGGGCCTGCAGCTGTCCGAAATCGGCGCGCAGGGCGAGGTCTATCTTCGCTGCAGCGCCGACCATCACAACGTCGTGCTCTCTCAGGGCGAGCCCGTCGGCCTGCGCCGGCTCG
>JAQGLH010000331.1 GCA_028293005.1 Alphaproteobacteria bacterium | reverse complement strand
TTGTCCGCAAGTGACCAGCACCGAGCCGTCGCCGTTGACATCGGCGATGCCGCCGTAAAAATTCGTCGCTGGAACCGTGTAGAGGTTTTCGCCGTCGGGGGCATTCTGGTCCCCCTGGAAAAGTCCAGGATCGTTCGCCGCATTCGCGCTGGAAGGAAGAACCGCGTTGATCGCCAGGATCGAAACGCCAGCAGCAAGCAACGGAAGCTTCGAGCGAATCATAACATTTCCCCTATTTCTTTGCTGCAAGCTAACCCCGAAATTAGGAGTTTGGCAATCAGATCAACCGTTCCGAATCTTCGTTACACCGTTGAGCCGACCTTGACGGCCCTCTTTCATCGTAGGATTCTGGCAATGGCGTTTTCCCGGAACGCCGGCACGGCAATTCCATGGCGTCTCTCGCTCCCGCGAGAGACGCCTCTTTAGATTCTGTGAGTGGATATCGCGGGCAAAGCCCTTTCAATCGGGTTCCAAACGCACTTTCAAGCGCATCGGTGGACAAGCCGCACGATGTCCGTATTTGTGCGGCCTCCGCCTCAGCAAACGTCGAGCTTCGCTTCGGCCCGCTCCCAAACATCGTTGGAATTGTCTTTTGTCCAAACCGCTTCACTTCTGCATCCATGGCGCCGGCGGCCTGGGTTCGGTCATCGGTGCATTTCTCGCGCGCTCCGGCCAGCGCGTGACGCTGATCGCCCGCAGGGCGCATGTCGAAGCGATCCGCGCCGACGGCCTCAAGCTCGACGGAGTCCGCACTGCTTTCGCCCAGCGCGACAATATCGACGCCGTGACGACGCCTGGCGAGGTCGAAGGCGACATCGATTATTATATCCTGCTGACCAAGGGCAAAGGGACCGAACAGGCGCTCGCCGATGCAGCTGTGCTCGCGGACCGCACGGCAACCGCGCTCTCGCTTCAAAATGGGGTCGGCAAGGAGGAGCGGCTTCGCCAGCTTTTCGGCCCGGACAAGGTGATCGGCGGCTCGACTATGGAGGGCGGAACGCTCGTCGCGCCCGGCGAGGTCCAAAACCATTCGGCGGTGCCGGTCAGCACCTATTTCGGAGAGATCGGCGGGGGCGAGAGCGATCGCACTCGCGCGATAGCCGCAGCGTTCGACAGCGCGGAAGTGGGATCGCGCTCGGTCGACAATATCGATCAGGTTCTCTGGGAGAAGCTCGTCCAGGTCGGCGCCGCTTCGTCGTTCAGCGCCAGCACCCTCGGCGCGATCCCCGCGCTCGACTTCACGCCCGGCATCAGCGTGCGCGCGGGCGCCGAACATTATGTGACGATCTCGCGAGAATTGCTCTCGCTTTATCATGCGATGGGTTACCGCGCGCAGAATTTCTTCGCCCCCCTCTCCCGCCTGCGCGAGATCGAAAGCTCGAGCTTCGAGGAGGCGGTCGACGATATGCTCACGCTTGCCGAGCGCCTGTCGAAGCGGCACGCGGTGCGCACGTCGATGCATGAGGATCTCATCGCCGGCCGCAAGATGGAGGTCGAGGAATTGCTCGGGCCCCTGGTCGAAGCCGCCGATCGGCTCGGGGTCGCGATCCCGACCTTCCTGGGCGTCTATCGGGTGCTCACGACGCTCAACCATTATCTTCCGGCCGAGAAGGAAGGCGCACATCGATCCGCACTCGCGCGTTCACCGGCCTGAGGCGTTCGGGTCGGTTATGCATCCACCCAAAGATCGCGCTCGGTAGCCGGCGCCGCACCTCCCCTGACGCCAATGATCCGCTCCCTACGCAGGAAGCGGACCACGGCCTCACATAATGCCCCGGTCGGGGCCCGGATCGGGGCTTAGTCGACGCTGCCCGAACCTTCGCCATGGCCTGTCGCCGAGCCGCTTCCCGAAGCGCCCAGCGTGCCATTGCTCGAGCCGGCGGTGGAACCCGCGGCCGAGCCCGCAGCCTGGGCCGCACCGTTGGCCTGGCCACGAGCCTGCGCCGCCGTTGCATTGGCCGTCCCGGCAGCCTGGCCGGCAAGGCTTTGCGCCTGATCGGTCCCGATCGCCTGGACTCCAAAGCTCGCGCTCTTGTTGGCGGACGCGCTGCCCGACGTCGAACCATTGAGATTGGCCGCCTGGCCGAGTGCGGTCGCGGACGTCGCGCTGTCGACCGCGCCGCTCACGGTCCCGGCCAAGCCGACATCACCGCTGGCGGAGCCGCTGCGCGTATCGACCGAGCGGCTGCCGCTGGCGGAGCCGGAGCCGGCGACACTACCGGTCACGCTCTTGCCGACGCCGCCGCCGACATTGCCGACGGCACCGCCGAGACTGCCGGCACCGCCGAGTGCCCCAGAGCCGCCGATGGTGCCGTTGAGCGTTCCTCCCAGCGCGCCGCCGGCATTGCCGAGCAATTGCGCATGAGCCGGAACCGAGGCCGCGGTGGCGAGCAATGTGCCGGCCAGAATGGTAAGGGTTTTCATGTTTGTTCCTCCTTGATCACGACAGGGACATTCGGTCCCTCATCAAGGCAAACGACGACCCCATCGCGCTTCATCCCGCCGGATGCGATTATTTCGCCCCGACCAGCTTCGGATCGACGCGGCACGTCTTGCAGACGATGCCAAGCCCGACACGGCCCCTGCCCTTCACCGCCTCGGCCGCGAGCGCACGTTCGGACCCGACCGCAGCAAGTCTGGCCGCGACGAGCGGCGCCGCGAACGAGGTGCCGCGCACCCGCGCGAAATCACGCACCGGCAATGCCGCGGCCATATCCGCGCCGGGAGCGGCGAAAGCCAGGCTCGGGATGCGTCCCGCCTCGGGAAGCGCGCGATCCCTTGCATCGACGCCGGTCACCGCCACCACCGTCGGATAGGATGCGGGAAATTGCGGCGGCGCCGCTGGCCCGTCGTTACCGACCGCCGCGACAATCGGAATCTGCCGCCGCGCGGCCGCTTCCACCGCTCGTTTCAGCAGCAAGTTCGGTGGCCCGGCGAGGCTGATGTTGATGACCTGGGGGCGCTTGGCGATAGCCCAGGCAAGCGCGCGGACGATGGCCTCCGCCGATCCCGCCGCCTGATCCCCGCCGTAGACGTCCGCGACGAACAAGGATGCGCCGCGCGCAGCGCCGCTGAACCGCCCCTCCTGCCCGACCAGCAACGATGCCACCGCCGTGCCATGGCCGGTCGCTCGCGCGGTGCCGGCAAAGCCGCGTTGCTCGATCGCAACACCGGCGAAGGCGGGATGCGGTGCGACGCCGCCGTCGATCATCGCGATGCGCTTCGCGGTACCGGTGCCGGCCTGCGCCGCCAGCGCCGCGCCGGTCACCATCAGCGCTCCGCCGGCCGGCTCGAACAGATGGTTATAGTCGGCCTCGATGCCGGGCGCCGCCCGGCGCAATTTCTGCAATCCCTCTCTCGCGCTCATCTTCCCGGGCGTTGCGAGCACGATAGTGCGCAGGCCTAGTTCGATTTCGGCATTATCGCGAATAATGACGAAGCCCGCTCGGCGAGCAGCCGCCAGCGAAGCCGGATCGGGGTCGATGGCCAGCAGCTCGCCGCGGCGCACTGGATTGTCGTCATCATCCATCTCCAGCACCCCGCGATGGTCGCGAACCAGCTCGCGCAGGCGGAGCTTGCGAAGCTGGAGGAGATCGACCGGAGAGAGCGAGGCGGCCGTATCGGGGATGCCGAGCGTATCGAGCGTGCGCATCACCGGCACCCGGCCGGATTGCCGCTGAGTCCCGGCGATGCCGCCAACCACGCCCCCCAGAACCGGTGGAGCGGGCAGCCCGACCGGTGGGAGCAATTGCGCGGCCGCGCTTCCAACCAGCGTCGCGCCGGCGAGCACCGCCAGGAAGATGCGGTGGGGGTACAGCCGGCGGGCGGCTAATCGGCGGCGCACTCTGGACATCGTTATTCCTCTAAAACATGCCTGACCGGGATGAAACGAGCATGAGCTGTCGTTTCATCCCCATGAAGGAAGATGGATCTGGCAAGCACGTTCGAACAGGGATTGACCGAGGCGCTGCCGCGGCTACGCCGCTTCGCGCATTCGTTGAGCCGCAACCCGGCCGACGCAGACGATCTCGCGCAGCAGACCGTGGAGCGCGCGCTGCGCTCCCGATCGCGCTGGCAGGAGGGCAGCCGGCTCGATGCGTGGCTGTACCGGATCATGCGCAACCTGTGGATCGACGAGGCGCGCAGCCGGGCGCGGAAGGCGAAGGTCGAGCGACCGCCCGAGGATGGCGAGAAAATCGGCTTCGACCCGCGCGGCGGCCAGGATGCGGCGATCGACCTGCAGCGCGTGATGACAGCGCTGGATCGCCTTCCGGACGAACAGCGCGAAACCGTCTCCCTGATTCTCATAGAGGGTTTTGGTTATCGTGAGGCGGCGGAGTTGTTGGACCTGCCGATCGGCACCGTCTCGAGCCGTCTGGTGCGCGGCCGAACGGCATTGCTCAAGATGCTAGGTGGAGAGCAAAATGGGTGACGAGCGGGAATTCTATGCTTGGCTCGATGGCGAGCTCGATAGCGAAGCGGCGACGCGGGTTGAGGCCGAGGTTGCCGCCGACCCGCGGCTGCAGCGGCTCGCCGAACAGCACCGCGCGATGCATGCACGGCTGCGCGCGGCTTTCGATCCGGTGGCCGCGGCGCCGGTCCCGGCGGCGCTCTTGCCGTCGACGTCGACCGGCGATGTGGTCGATGGCGATGTGGTCGATCTTGCCGCCGCGCGCACGCGCCGCGAGCGCAGACTGGTCTCGCCCTTCTGGCGGCAGGCGGCGGCGATGGCAGCGACATTGGTGCTCGGCTTCGCCGCCGGAAACATGCTCGCGCCTCCGTCGGCTCCGATCCAGCGCGAGGACGGCCGGCTCGTCGCCGGAGGCGCGCTCGGCGAAGCGCTCCAAACCCAGCTCGCCAGCGCGCCCGCAGGCGACGCGCCGCGCATAGCGCTCACCTTCCGCGATCGCGGCGGTGCGATCTGCCGCAGCTTCACCGATGCTGGCGCCAGCGGACTTGCCTGCCGCGACCAAGGCGTGTGGCGCATCCGCGGACTGTTCCAGGCGCCGGAAGGACAACAAGGCGCTTATCGCATGGCATCGGGAAACGACCCGCAGCTCAGCGCGATGATCGACCAGGAAATGACCGGCGAGCCTTTCGACGCCGAGGCGGAACGGGCCGCAAAACAGAACGGCTGGCGCTAGACGCCGATCGAGTCCGTCGACCGTGGCGGTCGGCCAAGCCGCAAGGGGCTTGTGCCGCGTCACCCATTTGGCTAGCTCGCGCTCGTCATTTGGGGAGTAGCCAGCCGTCCATTCGGGACGGGCTTTCGCGTCAACATGCTCGGTCGAGAGGCCGTGGCGCGGGAGGGACGGGAGACCGTTCGGGCGAGACCAATGGCGTCGCATCTCAGCTCGGCCGGGCGGGATTTGCGATGCCGTTGGCTTCGCAATCGCCCGGCCGGAGAACATCCTCGTGGAAGCCTTTCTGACCTCGATTGCCGTCGTGACTCTCGCAGAGATCGGCGACAAGACCCAGCTGCTCGCCATCGTTCTCGCGACGCGCTTCAAGCGGCCGCTCCCGATCATCGCCGGCATCTTCGCGGCCACTGTCGCCAATCATTTCCTGGCTGCGCTCGTCGGCTCGCAGGCGGCTTCGTTCCTCGATGGACCGTGGTTCCGCTATCTGATCGCGGCATCGTTCATCGCGATGGCGATCTGGGCCCTGATCCCGGACAAGCTCGACGACATGGCCGACAAGCCCCCGCGTTTCGGCGCTTTCGTGACCACGCTGATCGCTTTCTTCCTGGTCGAGATGGGAGACAAGACCCAGATCGCAACGGTGGCACTCGGCGCTCGCTTCAATCAGCTCGTCCCGGTCACGATGGGAACGACGCTCGGCATGATGATCGCGAACGTGCCGGCGGTGTTCCTCGGCAATGAGCTGATCAAGCGCGTGCCGCTGCAGATCGTGCGAACCGTCGCGGCCTTGCTGTTCCTGGCGATCGGTCTGTGGCTCCTCGCGCAGACCGCGGGCTGGTTATGATTACTTTTCGCCCCGATGGCCATTGGCCCAGCTCGACGTCGAACCAGTCACGCAAAGGATGGCGATGCAAGCGGCGGACGTGGATCGCGACGCCGCGCGTCTCGCCGAGCCTCGCCGGAATATTCGTCGCAGCTCCCTTCCCTCCTCTGAGCAGGCCGGCGCCATGATGAAGCCGCTTGGCGATCTTCGTCTACGGGCATAAATGATCAGCCCATGATCGGTGCTGATCCTCCTCCCGACGGTTCGCCTGCCAAACGCGAGGCCGAACGCGTCAAGCTCGACATCGAGGTCGAGTTTCGTAAGTCGGGCTACCACAAGAGCACGATGGATCTTCAGGATCTGTCCAGGTCGGGATGCAAGGTCGAGCTTGTCGACCGCGTGCTTCCGGGTGAGACGATCTGGATAAAATTGCCCGGCCTGGACTCCATCCCCGCCCGGGTTGCCTGGAGCCGCGACTGGATTGCCGGTTTGGAGTTTTCCACCCCACTCCACCCGGCAGTGTTCGAGATGCTGGTGGCTCGACTGAAGGCCGGACGATGATCGGGTCGCGCGGGAATCGCGATCTTGTCGCGGCGGCGGCCCACACCCCTGCCTGAAGCCTGCCGCGCCGCCTGAGCCGGCACGCCTGGGCAGACCGGGCATGCGTTCGCGGTACCACGTCAAGCATTTCTGTCGATCCGAAGTGGTAGCGGAGGAGGGACTTGAACCCCCGACACGCGGATTATGATTCCGCTGCTCTAACCAGCTGAGCTACTCCGCCCCAGCAACCAGCGCCGCCCCAGGGCCGGCGTCGGCGGGCTATAGGCACAGCCTCGGCGGCGGTCAACCGGCCGCCGACCAGGTCGCGGCTCCGTTTGGCGACCAATAAATGCCGGAACTCGGCGCTTCCCCTGTCGTTCACGAGCGCATCGAAGTGTGCGTCATCGGAGCGAAGAGATGGACCTACTAACCCCGCTTGAAACCCTGTGCAGGATCATCTTGCGCGCGCGCGAGATGGAGGCACAGGTGCCGGCGCTCGATCCCGACGACGCAGCCGACAATGTCGACGATTTCGACGACGAAGGCGATCAGGCGCTGTCGGCGCTCGAGGATGAGCTTAACAGCGGCGTCGAGGAGGAGATGCGGGCGATTCTCGACGACCTCGCGGACGATCAGCTGGCGGAAACGCTCGCGCTCGCTTGGGTCGGCCGCGGCACCTACGA
>JAQGLH010000142.1 GCA_028293005.1 Alphaproteobacteria bacterium | reverse complement strand
GCGATCGCCTTCTCGACCTTGCGCCGCGCCTCGATCGAAAGCGAGCCGTGATGGATGCCGATCGGCAGATTCTGCTCGTTGACCGTCCACAGATCCTGGAAGATCAGCTCGGCCAAGCTACGCGTGTTGCAGAAGATGAGGCTGGTCGTGTGGGCCTCGATCTCCTTCATCACCTGCAGCGCCGCCCAGCGTCCGGAATGGCCCGACCACGGAATGCGCTCGTCGTCGGGAAGCAGGATCGACAGATCGGCCGCGGCGCCGGGATCGCCGAGGATCACCTCGACCATCTCGCTGTCGCCATGCGGCGCAAGCCAGCCCTGGAAGCTCTCCGGGTCGGCGATCGTCGCGGACAGGCCGACCCGCCGCATCCCCGGCGCTATCCGCTGCAGCCGCGCCATCGCCAGGCTGAGCAGGTCGCCCCGCTTGCCGGTGGCGAAGGCATGGATCTCGTCGACGACGATCGTCTTGAGCCCGGCGAACAAAAGGAGGCTGTCCTCGTGGCTGAGCAAGAGGCTCAATGATTCCGGGGTGGTGAGCAGGATGTGCGGCGGGCGCACGCGCTGGCGCGCCTTGCGGTCCGCGGGCGTGTCGCCGGTGCGCGTCTCGACCCTGATCGGAAGGTCCATCTCCTCGATCGGGCCGATCAGATTGCGCTGGACGTCGACCGCGAGCGCCTTCAGCGGCGAGACGTAGAGCGTGTGCAGCCCCTCGGCGGGATGCTCGACGAGCTCGGCCAGCGAGGCGAGGAACCCGGCCAAGGTCTTGCCCGATCCGGTCGGCGCGACCAGCAACGCGCTGCGGCCCGCGGTCGCGGCGGCGAGCATCTCGAGCTGGTGGCGCCGCGGGCTCCAGCCCTTGGCGGCGAACCAGTCGGCGATCACGGTTGGAAGCGCCTTCATTCAGCGCCGTCGATAGAGGAACACGCCCTTCCGCTCACCAGGATTCATGGCCGACGGGTGCGGCCGGCAAATCAGGGCGCATTGTCTTCGCGACGCACGCGCGCGGCTTCTTCCTCGCGGTAGAGCTCGCGCGTCGCCTGCTCGGTGCGCCCGATATTGCCTCTCGACTTGCGGTTGCGGATCACCGCCCAGGCCAGCACCACGACGAGGATCAGCGGTCCGACGATGTTGATGATTGCCCACAGAAATCCGCCACTATCCATCTTCGTTCCTTTCGCTCGCTGTTCGCCGCCTCATGACGCCTTGGGTTGGCGCGGGCGGCGCATACCTCCATATAGCTCGCGATGGCCCGTCTCGGTTCCTGGATCGAGCCTTTTCCCGAAGGCATTTATGTAGCGCCGGCCGACGTCTGGATCGATCCGAGTCAGCCCAAGCCGCGCGCGATGGTGACGCACGGCCATGCCGACCATGCCCGCGGCGGCCACGGCGAGGTCTGGGCGACGCCCGAGACGCTCGCGATCATGGCATGCCGCTACGGCCCGCAGGCCGGAATCCCGGTCGCCTATGGCGAAGTGATCAGGCTCGGCGATGTCGAGATCAGCTTCGTGCCCGCCGGTCACGTGCTCGGCTCTGCGCAGATCGTGCTCGACCACAAGGGCGAACGGGTGGTGGTCTCGGGCGATTATAAAAGGCGGCCCGATCCGACCTGCGCGCCGTTCGAGCCGGTGCCATGCGACATCTTCATCACCGAGGCGACCTTCGGCCTGCCGGTGTTCCGCCACCCCGACACGGCGAGCGAGATCGACCGCTTGCTCGGCCGCCTCCACGCCAATCCCGATCGCTGCGTGCTGGTCGGCGCCTATGCGCTCGGCAAAGCGCAAAGGGTGATCATGGAGCTTCGCCGCCGCGGCCATCATGACCCGATCTACATCCACGGCGCGTTGCAGCGGCTGTGCGAGCTTTATGCCGAATTCGGAGTCGAGATGGGTGACATTCGGCCCGCCACGGGTGTCGGCAAGGAGGAATTGAAGGGCAAGATCATCCTGTGTCCGCCCGGCGCGCTCAACGACCGCTGGTCGCGGCGCCTGCCCGATCCGATCACGGCGATGGCATCGGGCTGGATGCGTATCCGCCAGCGCGCCCGCCAGCGCAACGTCGAGCTGCCGCTGATCGTCTCTGACCATGCCGACTGGGACGAGCTCACCCAGACGTTGCGCGAGGTCGCGCCGCGCGAGGTGTGGGTGACGCATGGCCGCGAGGATGCCTTGATCCATTGGTGCGGGCTGCACCAGATCAAGGCGAAGGAGCTGAATTTGGTCGGCTATGAGGACGAGGATGACTGAATGCGGATAGAGGGCGTTCCGTCGCATATGAATTGACCACCCGCAGGTGGCATGATTCAAGGGTACGAAGGGAATCAGAAATGGCTGAGCTGCGCGATCTTATCGAGAAGGCAAAAAAGGTTCAGATGTCCGATGCGGACAAAGAAGCACAACGCAGGAGCTTCGCCTACGGGAACGCGAATATCGAGAATAAGCGGGTGACTCGCCATGTCATCGAAATCGCTGCCGAAAGGGTAAGTAAGAAGAGTGGCTGAGCAACGCCACAGCAAGGCAGAAGAGCCTTCGCTCATCAAAGATGAGGACGAGCGGGCGCTGAAAGAGGCAGAAAACGCGCTACGCCAGTTCGACGCTGTCTTAGATCTCATTGATGAAGTTGAACGGGACGGTCGAGCCTTCCGTCTTCGGGTGTCAACTATCCAGACTCTCCACCGCATCGCGTTGGATGGATTGTCCCGCTATGCCGGTAATTGGCGGCCTGGCCCGATAGAAATCGGACTTAGCAAACATACCCCGCCAGCGGCACACCTTATTGCTGGCCTAATGGAAGAGATGTGTGATTGGGTTAATGACCATTGGAACGATGAGACAGCTATTCATCTATGCGCTTACGTGATGTGGCGCCTAAATTGGATACATCCGTTCGATGATGGAAACGGGCGCACCTCACGAGCCGTTTCATATCTCGTCTTGTGTGCAAAGGCGGGCGCCAGACTCCCGGGAAAGCTGACAATTCCGGAAATTATCGCAACGAACAAAGAGCCTTATTACGACGCCCTCGAAAAGATTGATGACACCTCGGCCAAGGGTGAGGCTGACGTTGGGCCGATGAAGGAATTGCTCGAGGAGTGTCTCGCGAAGCAACTGATGGAAGCGTGGGAAGCTGCGACAGCTGGAGGATCTGAAAACGATAGAGAGCGCAAATTGCATTGAGTTGTTGGTCAGCCGCCTGGAAAATGCTGCTTCCAAATCTAATGCCCCGCTTGCTCTCCGCGCACCACGCCTGAGCGGGCGAGCTGCTCGTCGATCTGCGCGACCAGATATTGCAGATCCTGCTCGCTCTTCGCCTCGGCGCGAGCGACCAGCACGTCCTGGGTGTTCGACGCGCGCAGCAGCCACCAGCCCTGCGGCG
>JAQGLH010000126.1 GCA_028293005.1 Alphaproteobacteria bacterium | reverse complement strand
GGGCTGCTGTTTCTCACCCTTGTCCTCAAGACGCTGCCGGGCGGCTACATGTTGGTCGCGTCGGAGGACGGATGGCCGCGGCTGGCGCTGTGCTCGGGTGTCGCCGCGCTGCCCGCGGCAGGTGCGCCCGGGGTCGCTTCGCCGGATCATGAGGCGCGCGCCGGCGATCATGCCGCCGTGCCTGCGCACGAGACCGACCATCACGAATTGGGCCATCACGGATCGGGCCATCACGGATCGGGCCATCACGAATCGGGCGACCATCAAATATCCGCCCACCATCAAGCGCCCGGCCACGATCAAGAGCCGGGCCAGCACGCGGATATGCCGTGCCCGTTCGCCGCACTCGCCGCGCCGGCGCTGCCGCCCGCTCCGCTCGCGGTCGCCGCCGCGGTGGCGATGGTCGGGCCGGTGCCGCTCGCCGCGGTGCTCACTTCTTCCCGCTTTCCGGCGCTGGCCGCGCCGCCCCCTCCCGCCACAGGCCCTCCCCACTTCGTCTGATCCGCTCAGCCGCGCTTCGGCGCCTCCGAGACAGATGGAGTCCACCATGACCGATGCTTCGCGCGCGCTCGCCTGCGCGCGCACCCTGTTTATGGCCGGGACCGCTGCGATCGCAGCGCCGGCGTTCGCGTTCGACCATGTTTCGGATGCCGGCGGCGCTGACGCGATCGTCGTCACCGGCACGCGCGGCAACGCGATCGAGCAGCCGCCCGCGACGATCGAAAGCCGCGACGCCGCGCGGATCGCTCGCACCACGAACGTGATCAACAGCGAGGATGTGCTCCGCTATCTGCCGAGCCTGCTGGTCCGCAAGCGCCATATCGGCGACACGCAGGCGCCGCTCGCGACGCGCACCTCGGGCGTGGGGGCGAGCGCGCGCAGCCTGATCTATGTGGACGACGTGCTGCTTTCGGCGCTGATCGGCAACAACAACACCAGCGCCTCGCCGCGGTGGGGAATGGTCTCGCCCGACGAGATCGAGCGCGTCGACGTGCTCTACGGTCCTTTCTCCGCCGCTTATCCGGGCAATTCGATCGGCGCGGTGGTCAATTTCACCACCCGCCTTCCGGACGGCCCGACCGGATCGCTGAGCGCGGGCGCGAGCGTGCAGAAATTCAGCCAATATGCGACCAGCGGCACCTATCCCGCCACCCAGCTCTCGGCGACAGCAGGCGACCGCCATGGTGCGCTCGCCTGGTTCGTCAGCGCCAATCATGTTACCAGCCAAAGCCAGCCGCTCGCTTATGTGACGGTGGCGAAGCCGAGCGCGACCAGCGCAGCGGGCGTCCCGGCAACAGGCGCGGTCGAGACGCTCAATCGCGCCGGAGCGCCGATCTTCGTGATCGGCGCGGGCGCCTTCGAGCATCAGCAACAGGATAATTTCAAGCTCAAGCTCGGGCTCGACGTCGCGCCCGGGCTGCGGCTGACCTATCGCGGCGGGCTGTTCCTCAACGACACCGACGCCGAGGCGCGGACCTATCTCGGCACGGCGGCAGGACCAGCCTATGCCGGCGCGCTCAACCTGCGCGGGCGAGCGGTCAACGTGCCGGCGAGCGCCTTTTCGAACAATGTCTATCGCCAGGCCACGCGCCACTGGATGCACGCGCTGACCGCGGACGGCGCGGCTGGTGCGCTGCAATGGGAGGCGGTGGCGTCGCTCTACGATTTCGACAAGGACGTGCAGCGCATTCCATCGGCCGCGCTGCCCGGCGCACTGGTTGGCGGCGGACAGGGCGGCGGCGGACAGGTAAGCGGCGGACAGGGGGGCGGGGCCGGCTCGATCACGCGGCTCGACGGCACCGGCTGGCGAACGCTCGACCTCAAGGCGCGCGTCGGCCGTGGTGCGGCACCGCGGCACGACGTCAGCTTCGGCGGCCATTTCGACCTGTTCAAGCTCGACAGCCGGCGCTGGACGACCGACGACTGGCTGAGCGGCAGCGAAGGCGCGCTGGTCCAGGCGGCGCAGGGGCGGACCCGGACGATCGCGCTATGGCTGCAGGACCGGATCGAGGTCGGCAGCGCCTGGCAGCTTACGCTCGGAGGCCGTTACGAATGGTGGCGCGCCTATGACGGCTTCAATTTCTCGCTGAGTCCGGCGCTGTCGGTCGAGCAGCGCGAGCGGCGCAGCCGCGGCTTGTCGCCCAAGGCGTCGCTGCGGTGGGCTCCGTCCGGCCATTGGAGCGTCACCGCTTCCGCGTGCCAGGCCTATCGCTATCCGACCGTGAGCGATCTCTATCAGGCGGTGAGCACCGGGCCGTCGATCAGCGTTCCCGATCCGACGCTGAGGCCGGAGCGCGCGCGATCCGAGGAGCTCGCGATCGAGCGCATCGGCGAGGGGGGGACGATCCGCCTGTCGCTGTTCAACGAGGCGATCCGCGAGGCGCTGATCGCGCAGACCGCGCCGCTGCTGCCGGGGTCGGGGAGCTTGTTCAGCTATGTCCAGAACATCCCCAGGGTGAGGACGCGCGGAGCCGAGCTTGCGTTCGACCATCATCTGTTCACGCCGGCGCTGACGCTGTCGGGGAGCGTCACGCTCGCCGCTCCGAAGGTGCTCGAGGATCCCGCCTTTCCGGCCGCCGAGGGCAAGAACCTGCCGCAGGTGCCGCAGCGGCGCGCGACCTTGCTGTTGACCTATCAGGCGCCCGGAGGAGCCTCGCTCACCGCGGCGGCGCGCTACAGCAGCCGATCGTTCGGTACGATCGACAATTCGGACCGCGTCACCCACACCTACCAGGGATTCGAGAATTATTTGGTGTTCGATCTTCGCGCCCAGTTCCGCATCGGCGGTCATTGGGAA
>JAQGLH010000325.1 GCA_028293005.1 Alphaproteobacteria bacterium | reverse complement strand
AGATCGGCGATCAGCGCGATCAGCGCCTTGTTGGCGGCGCCCTCGACCGGCGGCGCCGCGAGCCGGACCGCAAGCGCCGGGCGGCCGTCCTCGATCAGGATCACCCCCTTGATCTCGCTCTTGCGGGCGCGCGGCGTGACCCGCACCGCAAGCCGAACGCCCGAAGCATCGTGCGTGAAGGGAAAGCCGGTCATTGCCGCCTTATCGCGAGCGCTCGGCAACGGCGCGAACCATCTCCCGTCGCGCTGCTGACGAAGGCGAAGCGGAACCCAAGCGCGCGCCGGGCTTTCTCGACTGCACAGGCCAAGCGAAAGGATCGCGCGATGGACGATCGAGACAATCCGATGAACGTCAACGACGAGGACAAAGGCGAAGGCAATTATCGCGCGTCGCGTGAGTATAACGAAGGTGCGCATGCCACCGCGCAGGATCAGGAGAAAGTGACGAAGGCGGCCAAGGACGCGGAGCGCGCGCTCGAAGGCGACGAGGCGGAGGAGCTGAAGCAAGCCGAAGCCGAAGGACGCTCGCACGCCAAGAGCTGATCGTACCCGAGGCACCTAAAAGGCCCCCGCCCCGCCGATGGCAAAATCGATATCTGCCAGTCGATAAATCGATTGGACGCGCCGGAGCGGGGGGCTTATCCTTGATGCGATCTGGGAGAACCGGCCTGCCGGCCCCGGAAAACGCATATGGAGGGAAGCCGAACAATGACGCTCGCTAGCAGCAAGACCATCGAGAACCTGAAAGCCGCTTTCGCCGGCGAGAGCCAGGCGAACCGCCGCTACCTCTATTTTGCGCAGAAAGCGGACGTGGAAGGTTACAACGATGTCGCCGCGGTGTTCCGCTCGACCGCCGAGGGCGAAACCGGCCATGCGCATGGCCACCTCGAGTTCATGGAAGGCGTCGGCGATCCGGCGACCGGCCTGCCGATCGGGGAGACCTCGCTCAACCTCAAGGCCGCCATCGCCGGCGAGACCCACGAATATACCGACATGTATCCCGGCATGGCCCGCACCGCGCGCGAGGAAGGCCATGAGGAGATCGCCGACTGGTTCGAGACGCTCGCCAAGGCCGAACGTTCGCACGCGGGCCGCTTCCAGCGCGCGCTCGACACGCTCGATCAGGGCTGACGATCATTGACGGAGCGGCGGCCGCCCAACGGCCGCCGCCGCTCGAATATCGGAGCGGCTACTCGCCATCATGACCGACACAGCCGACGGACGGGACGCCCGCGAGGGTAGTCTCGACGCGCCATTCCGCCATCCGATCGGGTGGCGGGACCCGGAATATTACGACATGGCCTCGGTCGAGGCCGAGATGGAGCGCGTGTTCGACATCTGTCACGGATGCCGGCGCTGCTTCAACCTGTGCGATTCGTTCCCGACCTTGTTCGACCTCGTCGACGACGGGCCGACCGGCGAAGTCGATGGCGTCGCGAAGGACGATTATATCAAGGTCGAGGAAGCCTGCACGCTCTGCGACATGTGCTTCATGACCAAATGCCCCTACGTGCCGCCGCACGAATGGGACGTCGACTTCGCGCATCTGATGCTGCGCCACCGGGCGGCGCGGCGCAAAGAAGGACATGGCGAGTTCGTCCGCGAGCAGCTGGGCAAGACCGACCGCAACGGCACGCTCGCCAAGCCTGTGGCGGGCCTCGCCAATTGGGGGACCAAGGTCGAGAACAAGCCGGTCCGCAAGATGATGGAAGCAGTCGTCGGCATCGACGCCGACGCCGAGCTGCCGCGCTTTCACCGCAAGACCGCGAGCGACCGGCTCAAGAAGCCGATGTCGCCGGACCCTGCCGGCCCCGCCTTCGGAAAGCGCAAGGTCGCGCTCTACGCAACCTGCTTCGTCGACTATAATGCGCCCGACACCGCCGTCGCGGCGATGGCGGTGCTCGCCAAGCAAGGCGCCGAGACAAGGCTCGTCTATCCGGTCTGCTGCGGGATGCCGCAGCTCGAGGCAGGCGATATCGCCGAGGTCGCCAAGCGCGCCGAGCAAGTCACCTCCGTCATGCTGCCGTTGATCGACCAAGGCTATGATGTGGTCGCGCTGACCGCGAGCTGCGGCCTGATGCTGAAGTTCGAATGGCCTTTGATCCTGCCCGAGAACGAGGATGTGAAGCGCCTCGCCGCCGCGACCCGCGACATCAGCGAATATGTCGTCGAGCTGTCGCGCGACCATGGCCTCGCACCCGGCCTCAGCGCCCCGGTGGGCGCAGTCACGCTTCACCACGCCTGCCACGCGCGCGCGCAGAACATGGGTGCCAAATCGGCGCAGATGCTGCGGCTGATTCCCGACGTCCAGGTCGATCTGATCGAGCGCTGCTCGGGCCATGGCGGCACGTTCGGCGTGATGAAGGAAACGCACGAGATAGCGGTCAAGGTCGGCAGGCCGGCGGCGCGCCAGGTTGCGCAGAAAGGCAACGACACCTTGTGCTCCGATTGCCCGCTCGCGTGCAAGCACCTCGGCCAGATGGTCTCCGCGCAGCTCGGCGAGGACAGCGCCGGGCCGCGGCGCGCGCATCCGATCGAGATCTTCGCCGAAGCTTATGGGCTGACCGCCTGATGCCCGCCACCACCCGAGAAATTACCGCGCAGGACGTCATCCCGGTCGCCGAGTTCGCCGAGCAACGGCGCGAGCGGCGCGCGGCTTTGCTGCCGATCAAGCGGCTGCGCCGCATCGATGTCGGCCCTTATTGCACCTTCTATTTCGAATCGTTCGAGACGATGCTGTTCCAGATCCAGGAAATGCTGCTGATCGAAAAGGGCGGCGAGGCGCAGCTCGCGGATGAGCTGGCGGCCTATAACCCGCTGATTCCGAAAGGGCGCGAGCTGGTCGCCACCGTCATGTTCGAGGTCGACGAGCCGGTCCGGCGCGCTAAGTTCCTCGGCAACCTCGGCGGCGTCGAGCGTCATTTCTACCTCCAGCTCGACGACCAGAGGATCGACGGCGCGCCAGAGGAGGAGGACGAACGCACCCGCGACGACGGCAAGACCTCTGCCGTCCACTTCATCCGCTTCCAATTCACCGACGAACAAGCCGCGGCCTTCCGCGCTCCGGCAACCAAGGCGATGATCGGCTGCAACGACCCACGCTACGCGCACATCGCCGTGCTCAGCCCGGCGGCGAAGGCGGAGCTGGC
>JAQGLH010000101.1 GCA_028293005.1 Alphaproteobacteria bacterium | reverse complement strand
AACCTTCGCCTGCACCGTCGCGCTGGTCGTATCGTGGCTGGTCTGATGGGGCAGCTCGCCAGCGGTCGCGCGCCAACTTTTGCTTGGGCGCGCCGTCGAACATAGCCGGCCGCCCACGCGGCACACGACTGCACCGACAGCCGCCGACAACGACCGACGCTCCAGATGTGGAAAGCGAAATGGGTCGCACGGCCCTGCGGTTCAGGCCCGCACGAAGCATCAAAGGATCAAGATGATGAGCCGGCACATCACGCGGATGACGATCGAGGATGCCGAGCATTATACGCCCGAGCAGCGCGCGGCGATCATCGCCAGCTATCCGGCGCACGAGCGCAAGGCGCGGGCCGAGGGGATACCGTCGCTGGGGTCGGGCCGCGTCTTCCCGATCGACGAGGACGCGATCACGGTCAAGGCGTTCGAGATCCCCGAAGGCTGGGCGCAGATCGGTGGAATCGACTTCGGCTGGGACCATCCGACCGGCGCCTCGCGGCTGGCGTGGGACAAGGACACCGACACGATCTACGTCACCGCGAGCTACGGCGTGCGCGAGGCGACGCCGCTGATCCACGCCGCGGCGCTCAAGCCGTGGGGCGAATGGCTGCCCTGGGCGTGGCCGCACGACGGGCTGCAGCACGACAAGGGATCGGGCGACGCGCTTGCCGAACAATATCGCCGCCAGGGGCTCGGCTTGCTGCCGAAGCGCGCGACGTTCGAGGACGGCGGCTGCGGGGTCGAGGCCGGGGTGAGCGAGATGCTCGACCGGATGCAGAGCAGCCGCTGGAAGGTGTTCGCGCATCTGGAGGACTGGCTGGGCGAGTTCCGGCTCTACCACAGGAAGGACGGATTGATCGTCAAGCTGAACGACGACCGGATCTGTGCCGCACGCTATGCGATGATGATGAAAAGATATGCGACGCGCAAGCCGAAGCCGCGCGCTGCGCGAGGGTTCGGGCAAGCAGGCCCAGGGAGTTGGATGGGCTGACCAGCGCCAGCCGGCTAGAGCGGTGCGCCTGCGTAGATCCACCAGGTAAGGGCGAACGAGAGCGCAAGGGCGGTGGCGAGGCGCGCCGCCGAGGCCGGCCGCATCGCCTCCACTTGCGCTTCAGCGCCAGCTTCGATCTTGCCGCGGCCGGTGACGATCGGCCGAACCAGATCGGCGCGCCTGACGATCGCGTAGAACAGGATCGCGGCGAGGTGGAGCCCGATCAGCGCGAGCAGGAGGTTGAAGTTCGCGTGGTGAAGATCGGTGATCCGCTCGGCAGTATCGTAATCTACCAAATGGTTGAGGGGACCAGATTCAAGGCCGTCGTCGTCGGTCGCGAACAGGCCGAGACCGACCTGAAGCAGCATCACCGCGAGCAAGGCGGCGACGCTCCAACCGCCGAGCGGATTGTGGCCGATGCGCCTGGTCCACCGCCCGCGCAGATAAAGGAGAATTTCGCGCGGGCCGCTGATGAAGCCGGCGAAGCGGGCGGTGGAGCTACCGATCACGCCCCAGATCAGGCGGAATACGAGCAGCAGAAGGAGGAACAGGCCGATGCGCAAATGCCAGTCGAACATGTGCTTGTCCGCCGTCCACCAGGCGAGCGGAATGAGCAGGACGAACAACCAGTGGCAGATGCGGACCGGCCAATCCCAAATTGCGATCCGGCCGATGATTTGATCAGGCGCTTGCGGGCCTGACGCCATCAATGCTTCTCTTCGGTACGGAACTTCTCGTGGCAGCCCTTGCAGGAGCCGCCGAGCTGTTTCATGCCGGCGCCGATCGCGGCGACATCGCCAGTTTGCGCCGTCGCGTTGAACTGCCTGGCGGCGGCGGCGAACTTCGCCGCGGCCTCGCGGAATTCGTCGGGCTTGGACCAGATCTCGGCACGGGCCTCGGTCTTGACGCCCGCTTCGGGGCCGCTGCCGGCGGGAAACCAGCTCGGGACCTGGGGAGCGAGCCGGTCGATCGTCGCGGCATGCGCCTGGATGACCTTGACGTCGGGCGTGCCCTTCTTGAGCTCGTCGCCGATGCCCTTCATGGCCTTGCCGATTTCCTTGTAATGGGCCTCGCGGGTCTTGATCACCTCGGCCGGATCGGCGGCAGGCGCGGCGGCGTTCGTGACCTCGGCGGCCGCGGAAGCATTGCCGGCGTCGGCCAGCTCAACCTGGGCAGGGGCGGCGCTGTTGGCAGCGGCGCTTTGGTTGGCCGTGCTGGAGTCGCCGCAGGCGGCGAGGGCGGTGCAAGCAAGCGCAGCGAGCAGGAACTTCGACTTCATTGGGCTCTCCTCGATCAATCAGCGATCGGAACTGCCGCAGCGTGAGCGATTGTGCAACCGGTTGCAGCCAAGTTTGAAGTTTGGCGACCTATGATGGGTGCCAGAGGCGATGACGCGCTCGCCGCTGTCCGTCATACCATCTGCCGCCATACCATCTGCCGCCGGATCGTTCGGGCGGCTCCGGATACCAAGTCCGTCCGACAAAGCGAGGTCGGCAGTGCGCCGCTTGTTCAATCGACCTTCCGGATCTCCGATTCCACCGTCGCGACCTTCAGCCCGAAGCGGCGGAACGTCATGCGGTTTTTTGCGGTGCGGCCACCGGGCTGAAGGGTGATCCATTGCTCGACCGACGGACCTCCATTCATTCGGTAGCGCAGATGGAGGCTGTTGGCGGCGAGCTCGCCCGCGACAGCGCCGCGCGCATCGCTGATCGTTCCGGTCACGCGGTTGCCGTCCGTTCGGACGAGGCGCCAGGCGCGGCGGCGGGCAGGCTTGCCTTCCTCCTCGACGACCTGGTCGAGGAGCAGTGCGCCGGCCGCGTCGAGGCGACCGTGGCTGCGATCGCGCATCGCGTGGCGGCCGGAGACGATCACATGGACGTTTCCGGAGCCTTCGGTGGTGCCGATGAAGAAATGCTCGAGCGGCGAGCCGACAGTGGAGGGGGCGAGAAGCAGCAACGCGAGGACGACGGACAAGGAGGATACTCCTGCAGGGTGGATCGCTGCCTGCGCAGCACGAGCTGGCTTAAGCAAGCTAAACTGAAGCCCGGGGGCCGGAATCCGCAACCCGAGCGGCAGTAAATCCGCCCGCTCGCCGCCGAAGCCGGAACATGAAGATCCTGCCGCGCCAGCAGGAAGGGCGAGCGCGGCGATGGACGCCAGAACGAGGCGAGCTTCATTATCATGCCGATCCGGATTAGCCCGTCCGGCCGGGGACAGCTTCAAGGCCAATGTGCAGGTGAGCATCCGCTCGGAGCTGCCGAGCGCGGATCGGATACGAGCTTGCTGACGCTCGCGGCACGTGGCCTCCTAGACGGCTGGCGTGGGATTGGCCTTGTTCAGCCGATGCGAAACCGCAGTGACGAGTTGCGCGGCGGCGAACGGCTTGTGCAATATTGCGCTGTGAGGGACGCCCAGCGCCTGATACTCGCCGACGCTGTCGCCTGACATGTATACGACAGCGATTTCAGAATTCAGTTCGCGTGCCCTGCGGGCAACGTCCCAGCCATCCTGCCCTGGCCCGAGCCGAATGTCGGTCACAAGCCCGCTGATGGTCGCGCCCGCTTCCTCGAGCACCTTCACGGCCTCCATACCCCTGCGCGCCAATTGGACCTCGTAACCGCCCTGCCGAAGCACGTCTTCGAGTGACAGACCGATCAACTCCTCGTCTTCAACCAGCAGGATCAGGATCATGCTGTCCATAGGAGGCCCTTCGCAGGGCGGGAGAGAACGTTCGTCCAGGCGGGCGACGTTCAGCCCTGTCGTCCGTTAAAATGGCTCGGCTTCGTTTCGGTTCCAATACGAGCAAGTTCGACGATCCGACATCCGGTCGGTAGCCGGAGCGATCGGCGGCGGACCCGCGGAAGCGGGATCGGCGAGCGCCTGCCTATCGGCGCGGGTACCGACTTACCAGCGCCACTCGTCCTGATCGAGGATGCCGTTCCACTCGGGACCTGGAATGGTCCGGAGCAGACCTTGTCCCCGAATATCCGACAGAGGAAAGGTGTCGTTCTCCGCGGCAGGAACGCTTTTAATGGTTGGGCGTCAATTCGGTGAACATGCTGAGATCATCGGAGCCGGCGACGAGGCTGCGCAAGCCTGACTCGAGCTCCAGCGACTTGAGCTGCGAATAGGCCTGCTCGAGCGGGACGGCATAGACTTCACCGCTGTCGGGGATCGCCTGATAGCCAAAGAAGCCGACGACCGGCAGCGCGAACGGCAGACCGTACAATCTCATGCATATTCCCCTTCCCGAATTTGCAGGGAACCTAGGGTCTCGCCCTTAAAATTGGGTTTCGTCGCGACATCCGGAAAGGTGACGCCAAGCGCTCGAAGCGCAGCTAATCGATACCGAGGTGAATCTCGCGAAAGCGGCGGACGAGATTGTAACTGAGCACTGCGATCCCGGCCCAGGGAATGAGAAGTGTCACGCCGAAGGCTATCCCGATCCCGAGCTCGTCGAAGCTCCTCGTATAGACGAGCGAGAAGATGAGGGGGACGAGTACCCAGGCCCAGATCAAGATCGAGCGAAGATACGAGCGGGGCAGGAATCCGAGTGCGCCTGCGACGACGGAAGCGACGATCGCTAGATAAGTAAAGCCAGAGGGTTCGGTGTCGCCCCACATTGAACCAGTTTATCCGACTCGTCCCGCCTCCACAATAGTCAGCCGTTTCTAGACGAGCCGCGCTTTCGTGGAAGAGTGTTTGGCGCCGATGCCAGCATTGGTCGCCGCAGAACTGCGCAATTGATGTGCGCCGTCTTCAAATTATCAACAAAGGAGGATCACAATGAATGGTTATTTCCGTCGCGAGGAAGATGTATTCGACCAGCCCGACTTCGCTCGGCTGATCGACGCCCGCCTGAATGCAGGAGTGGCTCCAGGGCGGATCGCGATGGACCTGGAGAGAACGCAGCCGGGTGCGGGCAGGGCCTGGCTGAAGCAATCCCAAACGGCGCCAGCGGCTCAACAAATGTCGATGGCGCGGGCAGGCCTGTCAAATCCGCCGACCAAATATGCAGGCGCGCCGCAAAGCGCCAACTACTGCCCACCTGTTCCGGGCCCGGGGCCCGGCAAGGCCGAACTCGACCGGCGCGTGAACAAATCGAAGAGGCAAGCAGACTTTTACAAAATAGATCCATTCGGGACTCCTTTGGATCCCGGTACAGGTTTCGGAGCCCTCTTTAAGAGCCGACCGTTTGGACCGAACGACACCAAGAGCGAGTATTCATCTTCCTATGTTCCGGGATCGGCCGAATATGGAAACTTCTTTTTCGGCGCGAACGCGGCGGCTACTGGCAAGAGCCTGAAATGGGCACTCAAATGGGCCCGACGCGCACAACCTGTCCAAGACATAGGAAATAGGCGGATGCCACCACGGGTAGAAGATCTACCGGAGGATATCGACGCCATCACGCGCGGCTACCAATACTACATGAACGGTTGCTCGACATTAAGACAATAAGCCGCACGATACGCCTGGGAGAGTAAAGCCTTCGAGCAGGCTCAGCCTTCACATTAAGTATACCGCCGCAAACCTCGCGCGACAGCGCGGCGCAGCCCGACCCCCCATCGCCCCGAGAGGTGCGCTTGCCGGCACGTCATCGGCCGTGGGCGAAATACGCCTTGATTGGAGATAATCATGACAGAAGAAGCCGGAGATATCCGCGATGCCGACACGATCCTGACCGAGGCCCGCGCCGCTTACGAGCGGGCGCGCGAGTGGTGGAGCGACAATCATGCCGAAGCCAAGGAGGACCTCGCCTTCGCACGGCTCGGGCGGCAGTGGGACGACAGGATCCGGCAGCAGCGCGAGCTCGAGCAAAGGCCCTGCCTGACGTTCAACAAGATGCCGGCGTTCATCCGGCAGGTGGTCAACGACGCGCGCCAGAACAAGCCGGCGATCAAGGTCCATCCCCAGGACAGCAACGCCGATCCGCGTACTGCCGAGATCATCAACGGGCTGATCCGCAACATCGAGACGAGCTCGGATGCCGACGTCGCCTATGACACGGCGATCGAAAGCGCGGTCGACAAAGGGTTCGGCTTCTGGCGGATCAACACGCGCTATGCGAGCGATGACGCCTTCGACCAAGATATCGTGATCGAGCGGATCGCCAACCCGTTCACCGTCTATGGCGATCCGTACTCGCAGGCCGCCGACAGCTCCGACTGGAACGTCGCGTTCGTCGTCACGACGATGAGCAAGGAGGCGTTCGAGCGGGACTATCCAGAGGCGGAGAAGAAAGACTGGGAAGCGGACTTCCGCGGCGCCGAAGCGTGGCTCGACGGCGACAGCGTCGTGGTCGCCGAATATTGGACGCGCGAGAAGGTGCGCGAGGCGATCGTCGCGCTGTCCGACGGTTCGGTGGTCAAGCTGGACGATTTCGAGGCACGGCGCGAGGCGCTCGTAGCCGCCGGCACGACGATGGTCGGCACTCCGCGCGAGGTGGACAGCCACCAGGTCACGCAGCGGATCATGTCCGGCGCAGAGATACTCAAGACGGTCGACTGGGTGGGAAAATATATCCCGATCATCCCGGTCTATGGCGACGAGGTGATCGACGAGGAGGGCAAGCGCCATTTCCGAAGCCTGATCCGCGACGCGAAATCGGCGCAGCAGATGTTCAATTACTGGCGGACGACAACGACCGAGCTGGTCGCGCTCGCCCCCAAGGCGCCGTTTATCGGCGAGGAGCGCGCATTCGAGCTCGATCCCAATTGGAACAGCGCGAACAGCCAGTCGCATCCCTATCTGATGGTGCCGACGGGCGCGCAGATCCCGCAGCGCCAGCCGTTCGCCGGCGTGCCGGCGGGGGCGCTTCAGGAAGCGCTCAACGCCGCCGACGACATGAAATCGATCATTGGCATCTACGACGCCTCGCTCGGCGCGCGCAGCAACGAGACCAGCGGCCGCGCGATCCTGGCGCGGCAGCGCGAGGGCGACGTCTCGACCTTCCACTTCATCGATAATCTGTCACGCGCGATCCGGCACGGCGGGCGCGTGCTGCTCGACCTCATTCCAAAAGTCTATACCACCGAGCGGATGATCCGCGTGCTCGGCGAGGATCTGAAACCGCGCAACGTACAGATCGCGCCGACCGGGGAGCCGGTCCAGCCGATGACCGATGCAGCGGGCAATATCGCGGGCCATATCTACGACATCAGCGCCGGCAAATATGACCTCACCGTCGCCGCGGGCCCAAGCTACACCACGAGGCGCGAGGAAGTGACCACGATCCTGACGGAAGTGATGCGATCGGTGCCTGACAGCGCGGTGTTCCTGGCCGGCCGGCTGGCGCGGCTGCTCGACCTTCCCGACGCCGAGGAACTGGGACGCGAGATGGACATGCTGAATCCGGCAAAGCAGCGCGCCGAGCAGCAGGGCCAGCAGGGCCAGCAGGGCCAGCAGGGCCAACAGGACGGGCAGGCGCAGCAGCAGGCATTCCAAGCAGTGGTGCAGCAGCTCCAGCAGCAACTGGCCGCGGCGCAGGCGACGGCGCAGGACAAATCGGCGGACCGTCAGATCGATGCGCAGAAGCTCGCGATCGACCAATATCGGGCGGAGACCGAGCGGATGAAGGCGCTAGCCGAAATGGCCCGCCGGGAGATGGCTGCCCGGGAGATGGCCTCCCGGGAGATGGCTAACGGCGAGGACGCGCGAGGAGCGGAGATCGGACGGAGTGCCGTCACCGAGAGCGGATCCCCCGCCTGGCAACCGGGGGGCAGCGATCGCTAATCGAAGAAATCGTCGTCCGGATCGTCCTCAATCTCGATTTTGGGGGCGGACGCGATGCCGTTTTTCGGCTGCACGCCGTTGAGCGGGGTGACGAGGCGATGGAACATGTCGTCGTAGTTGTGGCCGGAAGACCGCCGGAAATCGGGGCGCCGGGGCGGATCGACATCGCCGGGGTAGGGCACGGGCCCGAGATCGCGGGGGACGTAACCGGGCTTGTCGACAACCATATTGCGGTACACGGCACCGACGTAGCGGCCCTTGAGATCGAACGCGCGCTCGGCAATCACGCGCCCGACCGCCTTGCCTTCGAGAGTGTAGAGAAAGCTGCCCAGACGGAATCCCTGGGCACGACCCTCCGTGTCGAAGATGAAGTCCGCCACCTCTTATTCCCGCAGCAACGACGATGCCCCACTATCGCTTAACGCTATTCTTTCCCAGGTGTTTACGCCGATCGACATCCGATCGAAAGGGTTCGTTCAGCCGCTGTGCGCCGGGCCGGTCACTTGCGCCGACGGCACGTTCCGACGCGCGGCGCGCGGGAGCGCCGGCAGGAGCGGGGGGCTCGGTCCTGTCCTCCTGAGCCCAGGCGAAATCGTCATCGTCGCCGTCGTTATCGTCGAGAAAATCCGCCCATGGATCGGCATCGCGCGCGGGAGGGGGCGCGGGCGGGGGCGCAATCGGAACAGCCGGTGCTTCAAACTCGACCGCTGCGGCTCCGAGGACATCCGCGGCGCCTTCGAGCTGCGGCGCCTCGGCATACTCAAGCTCCTTCCCGGGTCCGGTTTGCTCGTCCT
>JAQGLH010000085.1 GCA_028293005.1 Alphaproteobacteria bacterium | reverse complement strand
TCAACGACTGGCTGGAAAGGCGGGCCTCGCATCGCCAGGCGGTGGGCATGGAAGGGCCGGAGGAAGCGGGCAGCACCAGCGCGATCGTGATCGGCTACGGCCGCTTCGGCCAGACCGTCTCGCAAATGCTGATGGCGAAGAACGTCAGCGTCACTTTGATCGATTCGAATCCCAGCCAGATCGAGGTCAGCGGCAGCTTCGGCGCGAAGGTCTATTATGGCGACGGGCTGCGCCTCGACCTGCTGCGGCTCGCCGGCGCCGAAAATGCGCGCGCCTTGCTGTTCTGCATCGACGGCGCCGACCCCACGCGGCGCCGGGTCGAGGCGATCCTCGAGGCCTTCCCGCAGGCGGGGGTGTTCGTGCGCGCGTTCGACCGCGTTCATCTGATCGAACTCACCGAGGTCGACCTCGCCGGGACCGTTCGCGAGGTGTTCGAATCGGCGGTGCTGATGGGCAGGGAAGCGCTGCGCGCGTTCGATATCCCTGAAGAGGAAGTGGCGCGGGTCGAGCAGGAATATCGCCAGCGCGACACCGAGCGGCTGGTTGGCCAAAGCGCGTCGGGCGATCTCCACACGCTCAAGGAGCGGATGTTCGGCCCCGACAACGCGCTCGATGGGTAGGCAGCGACCGCTCGTGCCGCCGCCGATTATGGCGCGGGCGCTCTAGCGGCGCAGCTCCTGCGGGCGGGTCGCGTCACGCGGGCCTTGTTCGTCCTGCCAGCGTGCGAGCGCGGCGATGACATGCTCGACGGCGCTGTCGTGCGGCGCAGGTTCGCTGCGGACGTGGATATGGGCTTCGGCGTAGATCGGGTTGCGGATCTCGGCGAGGCCCTGGAGCACGGCCAGCGCGTCCTTGTCCTTGAGCAGCGGGCGCGAGTCGCGGCGCGAGACGCGCTCGGCGAGCACGGTCGGATCGGCATCGAGCCAGATGCCGATGCAATTGGCGAGGATCAGCGCGCGGGTCTTGGCGTCGATGAAGGCGCCGCCGCCGGTGGCGATGACCTTTGGCGACCCTTCGACGAGACGGGCGATCACCCGCCGCTCGCCGTCGCGGAAGCTCGCCTCTCCGAACCGCTCGAAGATCTCGGTGATGGTGTAGCCGCAAGCCTGCTCGATCTCGGTGTCGGAATCGACGAACTCGAGGCGCAGCCGCTTGGCGAGCCGCCTGCCGACGGTCGATTTGCCGACGCCCATCAGCCCGACGAGCACGATCGACTTGTCGACTTGGGGAAGGCTGCTCGTCATGCCGACGGGGCTATACAGCGTGCCGCCTCGTGGGGCAAAAGGCGGCCGATCGCTTACGCACGGCAAATCTCTTACGGACGGAACTCGAATGTCACGAAGCACCTTGATCATCCTGCTGTTCCTGCTGCTGCTCGTCGGTGGTGCGATCTTTCTTTCGATGCGCAATACCGAGGTGGCGCCGACGCGGATCGAACAGGACGTGACGAATGAAGCGCTCGCGCAATAAGCTTCTGCTGCTTGCCGGTGGGGCGCTGCTGGTGGTCGGCCTGCCGGCCGCGAGCCAGGAAGCGCCCGAGTCCCTGCTGCCGCCCGGCTTCGGCTCGAACGAGCTGCCGCCGCATCAGCCGGACAGGCCTGGCGCAGATCGGCCCGATCTTACGGCGGCGCCGTCTCTGCTGCCGCCGGTGGCAGGCGGGACTCCGATCGGCCCGGACGGCACACCCACCGTTCCCGTGGCCGAGGCTGAGCCTCCCAAGCCGCTCGAGCTTCCTGACTGGGCGCGTCGTTCGACCGCCGTCGTCGGCGCGCTCGATCCCCGGCACGGCGGGCTCGGCGGGGACGAATTCGGTCGTACCGATGGGCGCTTCCTGTCGACGCTGATGCGCCGGCTCGACGCGCCGATCGCGTCGCGTTGGGCCTCGATCTTGCTGCGCCGTTCGTTGATGTCGCGCATCCCGGTGCCGAACGGCGTGTCGCCGGCCGATTGGGTGGGCGAACGCGCCTGGCTGCTGCTCCGCATGGGCGAGGCAGACGGCGCGCGGCTGCTCGTCCAGGCGGTTGACGTCGATCAATTCACGCCGAAGATGCTCGAGGTCGCAGTTCAAACCGCGCTCGCCACGGCCGATCCCGCCGCCCTGTGTCCGCTCGTCGAGCCGGGCCGCACCATCTCGAACGAGCCGGTGTGGCAGCTTTCCGAGGCGATGTGCGCGGCGCTCGCCGGTGATCCGGCGCAGGCGAGCGCGCTGATCGATCAGGCGCGCCGCCGCAGCCGGGCCGGCGGAATCGATCTTCTGCTCGCCGAAAAAGTGATCGGTGCGGGCACCAACACGCGCCGTGCGGTGACGATCCAGTGGGACGAGGTCGATCGCCTCAACAGCTGGCGCTTCGGCCTGGCAAGCGCCACTGGGGTTGTCATTCCCGAGCGGCTGATGAAACTGGCCGATCCACGGATGCAGGCGTGGCAGGCACGCGCGCCGATGCTTCCGCTCGATCAGCGCCTCGACGCCGCCGATACAGCGGCGACGCTCGGCGTGTTCTCGCACGACGCGCTGGTCGAGATCTACAGCCTGATCGCCGACACCACCGATCCTTCCGAAATGCGGGAGTCGATCGGAGGGCGGCTGCAGCAGGCCTATGCCGGCGACGACCTCGATATTCGCATCGGCGCGCTCCGCCAACTCTGGGACGATGCCAAGACGCCGATGCAGCGGCACGCCCGGCTTCTCCTCACCGCGGGGGCAGCCGCTCGTCTCCCTGCGAACGAGGCGATGGCCGGCGACGCCGGAAAGATCATCGCCTCGATCTTCGCGGCCGGGCTCGATCAGCGCGCCGCGCGTTGGGCCGAGATCGTCGATAACATGGGCAGCGACGGCGACCGTGCCTGGGCGCTGCTCGCGGTCGGGACGCCCGGGATCTCGGTCGATGTCAGCTCCGGCCGGATCCGCGATTTCGCCAAGCACGACGACAGCAAGGAGCAGATCCGCAGCAAGATGCTGATCGCCGCGCTCGCCGGGCTGGGCCGCATCGCCGGCGGCGCGCAATCGCTCGCCGAAAACATCGGCGTTCACCTTGCCGCC
>JAQGLH010000044.1 GCA_028293005.1 Alphaproteobacteria bacterium | reverse complement strand
GAAGCGCGCTCCTTCGTCGCGCAAACCAAAACTTGGCTAAGGCTCTCAGCAGAATTCTGTCTGCAACTGCGCTATTCTGAACACTTAACCCTTCTAGGTTGAGCGAGGCGCGGGATTGCCTCATCGCAGGAACGCGCTCGCGCCGACTGCCAAAATTATAGAACTCGACATTCCACGGGTCGGCAGGAGCGTCTTGTGCCAGCCGCGTCGGCAAAGATGGAAGCGACCGCCCCCTTCGTGACCTCGGTTACAACTATGATGCCGGCGGCGGCGCAGAGACAGAAGATGAGAGTTTGCTGATCCACCGGACTCGTTCCAAGGATGTTCGCCAGCGGGGCCCAGTTCATTGCGAGAAGCTGCAACCCAACGGCGAGTCCGATGCCCAGCAGCAGCAAGGGGTTGGACAGGAGACGTTCGCGGTAGAGCGGCCGGCGTTCGCTGCGCATGCAAAGCACGTAGACGTTTTGAAAGAGGACGGTCAGGAGAAGGACTGCATTCTGCACCGCCGCAAGCTCGAAGCCGCGCTCGAGCAGCCAGCTCGTGAGCACCAAGGCTGCCACCGTCATGGTCAGCGCCGGCGGCACCATCAGCGCGATCGCCCGTCGGTCCAGCAGGGCCTCTGAAGGTGGACGAGGAGAATGGCGCAACTCATCGCCTTCTCCGCGCCCAAATCCCAGCATAACGTCCTGCGCACCGTTGGTCACGAGATTGAGCCATAGGAGTTGAATTGCTGTGAGAGGCATGGGCAACCCGGTCGCGACAGCTCCGATGAACATCGCAATCTCGGCTATGCCGCTCGCCATCACGAAGATGACGATCTTACGAACGTTCGCGTACGTGATCCGGCCTTCTTCGACGCCTGCGATGATCGAGGCGAAGTTATCGTCGGCCAGCACGAGGTCCGCCGCACCCCGTGCGACGTCGGTTCCGGCCTTGCCCATGGCCACTCCGATGTGTGCAGCTTGAAGTGCAGGCGCGTCGTTCACGCCATCGCCGGTGACCGCCACGAGCTCACCGCTTGCAGATAAGATCTCGACGATCCGCAATTTTTGCATCGGCTCGATCCGAGCGAAGATTCGGCCGCCCAGGATCAGCTCATTTAGCTGCTCCGGCTGCTCGGCAAGCTCTGCAATCTGAGAGCCAGTGACGACTTGATGCGGTTCGGCGGCCAACCCTAGGTCGCGCGCGATTGTCAGGGCAGTTCCCGGATGATCGCCGGTGATCATTCGGACGGCGATACCGGCTTCAGCACATCTCGCAATTGCGGCCGGGACTTCAGGCCTGATCGGGTCGAGTAGTGCGACACACCCAAGCAGAGTTATCCGAGATGGAGCCTCCCCGGGTGTGGGGGTCTGCACTTCTCCGGCCACAACCGCGAGCACTCGAAAACCGGCGGCGGCAAGCGCATCTGCCTTAGCCGCCGTCGCCGGATCGGCATCGTCGCACAGCGGCAAAACGACCTCCGGTGCGCCCTTGATGTAAACCCGCAGCTTGCCGCCAACGTCAATGGTGACGGAAGCAAATTTGCGGGCTGGCTCGTACGGAATAGCTGCGACGCGCGGAATGCGCCTGATTTCGTCGATGTCCTGACCAGCTTCGCGAGCAAATTCGAGCAATGCGATGTCAACGGTATCGCCCATCGCTACGCCAGCCGCATCGAGAGAAGCTTCGTTGCAGAGCATCGCAGCCCTAGCCAACTCAGCCTGGCACTCGCGATTTACCGGAGCGAGCCAAGCGTCACGATCGAGCGGCTCCCCCGAACCGAGCAAAATTCGTTCCACCGTCAGCCGGTTCTGGGTGAGCGTCCCGGTCTTGTCGCTTGCGATCAGGGTACAGGCGCCCAACCCTTCGACAGCGGGCAGAGACCGAACGATTACCTGACGAGCCGCCATCCGACGCGTACCGGCCGCAAGGGCAACGGTGACGGCTATGGGAAGCCCTTCGGGTATGGCCGAGACGGCCAGCGCCACCGCCAGTAACAGAATCTGTCCTGCGGGCTCTCCCGTTAGAACCAATAGGATGGCGAGAGCAGAGATCAGGACGGCCGTGGCAATTGCAATTTGGCGGGCCAGTATCTGGAGTCGGAGCACAAGGGGCGGCTGAGTGGCCGTCGAACTCTGCAACGAAACGCCGATGGCACCCAACTGTGTGCCCGACCCGGTGGCTACCACCACGCCGGCGCCTCGCCCTTCGGCGATCACCGTGCCGGCGTGTAGCATGTTCGCCCGGTCTCCGAGGCCGGACGAGACAGGGAGAACCCCGACTTCCGCTTTTGAAACAGGAAGTGACTCACCACTCAAGCTCGATTCATCGACGAGAAGGGCGCTACTGGAAAGGAGTCGCAGGTCGGCTGAAACCGCCATGCCGCTTTCGACTTCAACGACGTCACCGACAACCACCTCTCGGGCGTCGACTAAACTGCTTACTCCGTCGCGGCGGACCTGAGCAGATTGGCGGATCAGCTTCTGGAGCGCCGCCATGCTGGTTTCGGCTCGATATTCCTGGGTCGTGCCAATCACCGCGTTGATCACGAGAACGGCCCCAATGAAAGCAGCGTCCGTGCTGTGGCCGAGCGTGAGCGAGACCGCCGCCGCAGCAAGAAGCAGATAAATCAGGGGGCTGCGGAACTGCCGAAGTAGCAGCATCGCGACCGGCAGCCGCTTGGACGCGGTAAGTTCGTTTGGACCATTCCGATCAAGCCGAGCTTTCGCTTCCGACATACTAAGACCGGCCAGGGAGCTCTGCAGATCGTTGAGGCAGGTGTCGGCGGCGGCGGCGTGCCAACAGTTCATGGTAGTAGCCATTTATGGCATCTCCTGGTCGGCAGGCATCCGACTCTATGGAATCAATGCGGTTGCGCCCGGCGTGTCTCGAAATGTCTCTGACCCGAGGCAATTCACCTCCGCGAGGTCACTCAGTGACGCCGGCGCGGCACGTGCGGCCAAGGTAATTTCGCGAGCAATGAGCCTGGGTCACAGCGTTACGCGGCGACAGGCAGATGCGACCCGAAGGTCCCGTGCGTAACCTCCACGCGGAGGCCGTTGGCGCTGGAAACCTCCTGGAGCTGAGCTTCGAGCTGCTTCGTCAGTGCGGCTACGATTGCGGTACCTAGCCCGCCAGTGACAGATGGAGCTTGCGTGCCTCGACCCGTGCCATTGTCGGAGACGGTTAGCTTCCAGTCGGATCCGTCGAACTGAAAAGCGACTAGGATGAGTGCGCCTTTGCGGGCTGTTGGAAAGGCATATTTGATCGCATTAATGACAAGCTCGGTCACGATCAGGCCCATGCTCACGGCTTGTGTCGTCGGGAGTGTTCCCTCGTCGGCCGTGACGTCGATCGCGATCGCGTGTTGCGGCCCGATCATCGACGCCGCCAAGCCGCCCGTGAGCTTCGCGAGATAGGCCGCAATATCGATCCGATCGATACCATCGACGGCGTGTAGGTGGCCCTGAACCGCCGCTACAGACATCACTCGCTTGTGAGCATCCTGCAATTCGTGTCGCGTCTCTTCGGAAGCGACGGCGCCTGCTTTGAGGAGGAGGATGCTCGCGATGATCTGGAGGCTGTTCGCGATGCGGTGCTCCATTTCGCGAAGCAGGGTCTGCTGCTGGGCAAGCAACTGCTCGGTGTGCTCCAGCAGCTCCTGTTTCTCCCGCTCGATTGCTCGACTCGCGGTGATGTCCTTGAACGCAATGAGGATCGTGGGCTTGGTCTTATCCTGGTACCGAACCATGCGCGCGTTGAGCAGCATCG
>JAQGLH010000016.1 GCA_028293005.1 Alphaproteobacteria bacterium | reverse complement strand
CGGCTGGCGGCGCTGTTCCGCACCCGGACCCGCGACGAATGGTGCGCGCTGCTCGAAGACACCGACGTCTGCTTCGCACCGGTGTTGAGCCTGTCCGAAGCCCCCCACCATCCGCATGCGCAGGCGCGCGAGGCGTTCATCACGGTCAACGACGTCGTGCAGCCGGCACCGGCGCCGCGCTATTCGGTCTCGACGCTCGATCCGCCGCGGCCGCCGGTCGCGCTGGACACGACCGAACCTGCCTAGTCGGAATGTCGGACGAGGCCCTCGAGCGGTCAGTCAGCCGCTTCGCCGAGCCGTTGCTCGACGATGGTCACGACTTGCTGCAAGGGCACCAGATAGCGCGCCGCCGCTTGCTCGATGGTCATGGCGGTTCGGAAGAACACGACGTTGATCGCGCCGACGACACGCCGCCGCGCCATCACCGGCAATGCTATTCCACTGATTTTCGGATCGAGCAGCCCTTGCGAACTGGCATAGCCAGCTGCGCGCGTCTCGGCGATCGCCCGCTCCACCGAACTGTCCTCGTCCCACGTCTCCGGCTCGGCCGAGCGGATCGCCGACAGCGCCGTCGCCAGCTCGTCGGGAAGCATCCTCGACAAGACCGCCTTGCCCAGGGCCGAGCGAAGGATCGGACGGTGCTTGCCGACCAATCCTCGCGAAAAGGTCATCGACGTCAAATGGTGGCTGGACGCGACGATCTTGAGGCGTCCGGCCTCGAGGATGGCGAAATCGCTCGGCCAGAAGATCCGCTCCACCAGCTCGGCGAGCAGCGGCGACACGATCTCGGCCCACCTGTCGTCGGCGCGGATCGCCGATGCGATCTCCTTGAGCTTGCCGCTCAGCGCGTAGCTGCCGTCTTCGTCGCGGCGGACAATGTAGCGGCACCGCAAAAGCGTGGCGAGCAGGCGGTAGATCGTGCCGCGGTCGATTCCGGTCACCGCGGCGAGCGACGCGGGCGAGCTCCAGCCGCTGTCGCCGAGCGCCTCGATCAGGCGGAGCCCGCGATCAAGCGCACGAACATCGGCATAGGGCGTTTCGCTGTTCCGGGTGCTGGTTTCGGGCGTACTGGTCTCCGAGGTGCTGGCTTCCTTTGGGTACCGTGGCTTCATTTGACCAAGGACTGTGTTCGAGACGAGCTGATCTATCGTCATCATGCAGCTCCAGTCCCGTTTCAATCTCTTCCCCGGTTGATCCTTGCAAGCACCAAAATTGTGATTAGGCTCGGATGAGCGTTACCACACCGTATAGTCCGAGGATCGTCCGCTCCTCGCCCGGATCTCGCCAGCACTTCAATCTGGCCACGCAAACACGAGACTGGTTTTAGGGAGGAAGCAGATGGATGTTCGCAGAATCGTCACCGGCCACGACCAAGCGGCGAAGTCGGTGATCGTGACCGATGGACCAGCGAGCAATAGCTATGAAATGAAAAGCTTGCCCGGGTTTGTGCGAACGATCCTGTGGGCGACCAATGCCCCTGCTCAATTTCCAGCAGGAGAAGATCCGGCCCCGGCGGTGACCGACTTGCATCCCGGTGTCGGTGAAACACGCTGCCTTCTCCTGACCTTGCCACCCGACAGCAGCATGGGCAGCGAAGACTTTGACCCGCAGTCTTTTTTCCAGGAAGGTCTCGAGCATTGCTACGGCATCTTCAACCGCATGGAACCCGACCAGCCGGGAATGCACCAGACCGACAGCGTCGATTATGTCATGCTCGTCGATGGCGAAGTCTGGCTGGAGCTCGACGACGGCGAATCGACACGGGTTCGGCCGCACGATGTCGTGATCCAGAATGGAACGCGGCACGCCTGGCGCAACAAAAGCTCGGCGCCTGCGACATTGCTCGCCATTCTGATCGGCGCCCGGCGCCGCGAGGCATGACGAACTTCCAATCGCACGGCGGCCAACCGCCGCAAACGACGAGTTCCCTGACCGGGCACAACCTACTATGCTCAAGCGGAAGTCGACAGGAACGGGGTGTCCTTTCAGCGCAATATTATTAATAAGCGATCATAACTCTATCGCCTGAATATCTGTTGTTATTCCTTTTCTCCAAAACATAAGAACAGCTTTGTAGAGCTTGTCGAGGAGGGTGATGTGGACTTTGGCATATATCTCGCTACTGCAGCGGATTCCTGGAAAACCGTAAAACGTGCGGAGGAATTGGGCTACACCAACGCCTGGTTCTTCGACACGCCGATGCTCAACGCAGAGCTGTTCGTGGCGATGGGCGCGGCGGCGGTACAGACATCCCGGATCCGCCTCGGCACCGGGGTCATGATCCCCTCCAACCGGATCGAGCCGGTCGCTGCGAGCGGCTTGGCCTCGCTCAACACGCTGGCGCCGGGCAGGATCGACTTCGGGATCGGGACCGGCTTCACCTCGCGACGCGCGATCGGATTGCCAGCGCTGCCGCTTGCCCGGATGGAAGATTATATCAACAATGTGCAGGGCCTGCTGAGAGGCGAGACGGTCGAGTGGGAGGGCGAAGGGGCGTCGCACAAGATCCGCTTCCTCAACCCCGAGCTCGATGTGCTGAACATCGACGATCCGATCGATCTCTACATATCGGCATTCGGCCCCAAGGGCCGCCAGCTGATCGCCAAGCTTGGCGCCGGATATATCGGCCTCGCCGAAGATCCGACCGGGCTGCCGGCGATGCAGGAAGCCTGGAAGCAGGCGGGCCGCAACCCCAAGGACCTTTATTCGATCCTGATCGCCGGCGGGACCGTGCTCGATGACGGTGAACGTGCCGACAGCCCCCGTGCCAAGGCGCAGGCGGGGCCCTCGGCAGCGATGGTCTTCCACAATCAGGTCGAGCAGGAGGATCGCCAGACCGCAGGCGCCGCGGGAACATCGATGGGGGTACCGCCGCAATTTCTCCCGCAGCTCGAAGCGTATCGGAAAATGTACGCCACCTACGAGCCGGCGGACGCGCGCTATCTCACCAATCACCGCGGCCATCTGATGTTCCTGAAGCCGGGTGAAGAAGCGCAGATGACCGAGGATGTCATCCGCGCCTTCACCTTCACCGGCACCAAAAGCGAACTGGTCGAACGTCTTCGCCAACTCAAGAGCGACGGCCTCTCGCAGTTCGGCGTCGAAATACGATACGGCCACGAAGAGGAAATGCTGCAGAAGTGGGCGGACGTCTTTTCAATGGTTTGAGCGGCTGGCTTATGGCCTGGGGTCGATCGGAGGGAGACTTTTATGACCGACAGACGAGCGCCGGGCGGCTGGCCGGCAAGCGCCATCCTCGACCTGGTCGACGACGGGACGGTCGATCCCCGCATCTATAGCGACGAAGGTCTTTACGCACTCGAGCAGGAGCGGATTTTCGGCCGTGCATGGCTCCTGCTCTGCCACGAGAGCCAGATCCGCGAGCCCGGCGACTATCTCACCACCTATATGGGCGAGGATCCGGTGGTCGTGGCGCGCCAGAAGGACGGCAGCATCCGCGCCTTCCTCAACCAATGCCGGCACCGCGGCATGCGGATCTGCCGCAGCGATGCAGGCAGTGCGCGCGCCTTCACTTGCAGCTACCATGGCTGGGCCTATGATATCGGCGGCGCGCTGGTCCATGTGCCGCTCGAGGAAGAAGCCTATGGCACCCTGGACAAGCAACGCTGGTCGCCGCTCCAGGTGGCACAGATCGCCAGCTACAAGGGCCTGGTCTTCGCCACCTGGGACCCCGACACGCCGAGCCTCGAAGCCTACCTCGGCGAAGCGACCTTCTACATGGACATGCTGTTCGACCGCACCGCCGGGGGCAGCGAGGCGATCGGCGGCGTCCACAACTGTGTGATCCCCTGCAACTGGAAGTTCGCCGCCGAGCAATTCTGCAGCGACATGTACCATGTGCCGATCTCGCACCTGTCCGGCATCACCGCGAATTTGCCCGACGGCACGCCGCCCGAGGCAGCGGAGCTCAGCCGCGAGGGGCAGCAGTTCCGCGCGGAATGGGGAGGCCACGGCGCGGGCTTTTTCGTCGGCGAGGGCGGTAAACCCCTGCTCGCGGGAACGATCGGCGCGGAGGCCGCCGGCTATTGGTTCGGCCCCTCGGCGGAGGCTGCCGAGCATAGGCTCGGGCCGCTCCGCGCTCGGGAGATGGGCGCGGCCCATATGACGATCTTCCCGACCTGCTCGTTCCTGCCCGGGGTCAACACGGTGCGCGCCTGGCACCCACGCGGGCCGCACGAAACCGAGGTCTGGGCCTTCGCCGTGATCGACAGCGATGCCCCCGCCGAGGCGAAGGATGCCTATCGCAAGGGGGTATTGCGCTCTTTTTCGCCGGCCGGCCTGTTCGAGCAGGACGACGGCGAGAACTGGGTCGAGATCCAGCGCGTGCTGCGCGGCCATCAGGCGCGCCGCCAACGCTTCAACGTCCAGATGGGAATGAATCGCCCGCAGGCCGCGGACGAGCGCTTCCCGGGGCGGATCGGCTGGGTGTTCGGCGAGGAAGCGGCGCGCGGCTTCTACGCCCATTGGGCACGGATGATGACCGAAGAAAGCTGGGAGACGCTCGCTCCGGCCGAGGTGCGCCATGCTGCAGAGTGACGTCGCGGCCCGGCTGCCGGCCGGGGTGGAGGCCCTCCTCCTCCAGCGCGAGGTCGAGCAATTCCTGTTTCGGGAGGCGCAGCTGCTCGACCATCGCCGGTTCGAGGATTGGTATGCTTTATTGGCGGACGATCTGCATTATTTCATGCCGATCCGCACCAACCGCGCGCGGCGCCAGCAGGATCTCGAATATACGAGCGCGCAGGAAAGCGCCTATTTCGACGACGACAAGGCTTCGATGCGGGCGCGGCTCAAGAAGCAGCTGTCCCCCTCCGGCTGGGCGGAGGACCCGCCGTCGCGGACTCGCCACATCGTCTCGAACGTGATCGTCGAAGGCGAGGAGGGTGGAGTCTATGCGGTGAGCTCCGCCTTCCTGCTCTATCGCAACCGCGCCGAGCGACAGCTCGACATCTTCGCAGGCGAGCGCCGCGACCGCCTGCGCCGCAAGGACGGCGGCTTCGAGATCGCCGCGCGGACGATCCTGCTCGACCAGGCGACCCTGCTTTCGAACAACATCAGCTTTTTCTTCTGAACCGGCACGGACGTGATGCGATCGCGGCGCGCCGTGCGCGAGCGCGTCATCGCTTCAGCACGCCGCCTGCCGCTATGACCGCCTGGTCGGTATCGACATCGAGCCGGGCGGCTGCTCCGATTTCGACGTCGACCACACGCACGCCCGAGGTCTCGATGACATGACGCGCGCCGACGTCACCCTCCAGCCGCAGCACCTCACGGCGCAATGAACGCGGCAGGATGACTGGGTTGCCCCGAACGCCGTCCGCAACCGCGCGAACGATCGCCTGCCCTGCTTCGGCGCGGAACGCCCGAACGAGCGCGGCGAGATCAGCAGCCGTCACCCCAGGCATGTCGCCAAGCAGCACGAGAATGCCGTCCGCATCCTTGGCTGCGTTCGAGCGAAAGCCAGCGATCAGCGAGCTTGCCATGCCCGATGCGAAATCGGGGTTGTAGGCAGTTTCCACGGCGAGATCCGCAAGCGCGACTTCAAGCTCCTCACGGCGATGACCGGTCACGACGGCAATGTTCGGGAGATCGGCGTCACGCGCCGCCTGGACCACGCGCCTGACGAGCGGAACGCCGTCGAATTCGGCAAGCAGCTTGTGCCGGCCGTCGCTCATGCGGCTCGCGGTGCCGGCGGCGAGAAGGACGGCGGCGACGCTCGGCGGACCGGCCGCGCGAGCGACCTCCCGAGGTTGGGGGCGATCCGGGATTTCGATCAGCAAGCCCCCCACTCCCATCGCGCGAATGTCCCGCGCCGCCGGAGGCTCGCCGGCGAGGATGCGGTCGAGGACCCAATCGAAGCCATTGTCCTTGGGGCTTCTCGCGCAGCCCGGCGCCCCGATCACGGGAACGGCGCCGATATAGCCGAGCACCAGCAGATTGCCCGGATCCACGGGCATGCCGACCTGGACCACGTCGCCCCCCGCGAGCCGCATCGCCGCAGGGATGACATCATGCGAGTCGGAAACGGCCGAAGCGCCGAAGATGACGATCAGGTCCGGACTGCCGGCAGCGGATGCGAAAGCCATCCGGATCGCTTCAGCGACCGCTTCGGTGTCGTGGCCGACGCGGGCTTCGTTGACGATCCTGCTCTGCGAGCGCGCAAGTCGCTGCTCGAGCACCCGCCTGGTCTTGTCGATGACCGAGGTCTTGAGCGAAGCGAGCTGGGTCGAGATCAATGCCACCGCATGGGGCCGGAATGCTCTGACCGCGAACGGTGCCGTGCGTTCCAGAATGGCGACGGCTTCGGAAACTTTCGAATGCGGGACCGCCAGCGGAATGATCTTGAACGTTGCGACCATGTCTCCCTCGGCGACGCGGACATGGTCGGCGAGGCACGCCAGCGTGATCGCGGAATCCACCGCGTTCAGATGGTCGACCGCGGCTTTGTCGGCAGTGAAAAGGCCGTTCGCGCTTGAATAGACATTGACCCGGCCCGTCGCCGCCTTCGACAGACGGAACGATGGCGGCAGCGCCGCCGCGAGCCGAGCGGCGGCCTCGTCCTCCGGCATGTCGGCGCGGTCCAGACGCGCGGCCATCACGCTCGTCACGCCCTCGGCCACCATCTGCGCGACGTCCGCGCGGGTCAGCCGGTGGCCCTTGCCCAGCATCCGGCCCGAGAGCCTGACGGCATGCGCCAGGACCAGATCCTCTGCCTCGGCGACAGCGAAGCTGCGGAAGATCACCGGCCGCCTGCCCTATTGCTGCGCGGCATGGCGCGTGCGCAGCGACTGGATGATCTCGGCGAGGATCGCGACAGCGATCTCCCGCGGATTGGCGGCGCCGATCGGCAGGCCGATCGGAGCGTGAATGCGTGTCAATTCGACGTCGGTGAATCCGGCAGCGCCAAGACGGGCGCTGCGTTTGGCATGCGTCTTTCGGCTGCCAAGCGCGCCGACGTAAAAACAGCCGGCCCTGATCGCCTCGCCGATCGCGAAATCGTCGAACTTGGGATCGTGGGTGAGCGCAACGAGCGCCGTGAACGGATCGAGCGGCTGATCCTCGAATGCGTCGGCGGGCCACTCGGCGACCAGATCGACATCCGCGAAACGCTGGGATGTCGCAAAGGCGGTGCGAGGATCGACGATCAGCACGTCGTATCCGGCCATCTTTGCCATCGGCGCGAGAATCTGGCTGATGTGGACCGCGCCAATCACGACGATCTTCGGCGACGGCAAATCGACCTTGAGGAACAGCCGGCGGCCGTCGATCACCTCCGCCTTCGAGATGCCGGATGCGAACGCCTTCGCCACCGCATCGTGCAGCGACGGGCCGACCCGCCCGTGCTCGGAAACAATCTCTATGCCGCCGGTGTCGAGGTCGGTGATCGTCATCGCCGGCTCTCGAGCCCGGCGTGCCGCATTCAGCCGTCGAAGAAGGCGGGCGTCGGTCAGCTTCTCGACATAGACACGAATACGCCCTCCGCACGAGAGGCCGACGTTCCAGGCGTCCTCGTCCGCGACGCCAAATTCGAGCAGCTGCGGATCACCGGTTTGGAGGACATTCACCGCCTCGGTGATCACCGCTCCCTCGACACAGCCCCCCGACACCGAGCCATGGAAGTTTCCATCCTGATCGATGACAAGATGGCTGCCCGCGGCGCACGGTGCCGACCCCCAGGTTTCGACGACGGTGGCCATCGCGATTTGCCTGCCCTCCGCCTGCCAGGCCTCGGCGACAAACAAAGGTTCGGCCTGCTCAGACGCTTTCACGGCGCGCCTTTCTGTTGTTCCCCGGTGGCCAGACTATGTGCCCTCGGCAGGTTCGGCAAGCATGCCGCCACGATTGCGCCGAGAGCCGTGCCGAAGGTCCCGGAGTGGAGGGGCGAAAGCTCCAGACGCTCGGCGCGGGGCTCGACCCGCGTTGAACAGGGCAAGCCTAAGTTGTAACGACGCGGAGCCGCGTCATGACGCGCATCGAGGCGAAGATCATCAACGACGTCCAAGGCATCCGCAACCGCAGTCTGAAAGCCACCTTGCTGGCGGACCGGGCTGCCTTGCTCCGCTTCCTCCAGGCGCGCCGGATGACACGAGACGAAGCGGAAGATCTGCTCCAGGATCTCTTCCTGAAGCTGGAGAACCATGACCTTGGCGCCGTCGAGGACCCGCGCGCCTACCTCTACC
>JAQGLH010000006.1 GCA_028293005.1 Alphaproteobacteria bacterium | reverse complement strand
GCATCGCAGCCTGCGGCAACAACGTCGTGCGCACGATCGGCGAAATCGCCCTTGAGCGCGTGCATGCCGAGATCGTCCGACATCAAAAAACCCTCGAAACCGATCCGGCCGCGGATGATCTCGCCGATCACAGCGGGCGAGAGGCTCGCGCAACGCTCGGCGTCCCAGGCGGTGTAGACGACGTGCGCGGTCATCCCCATCGGCGCCTTGCGGAGCGTGCGGAACGGCTCGATATCGTGCTCCAGCTCCTCGTCGCTGGCGTTGACCACCGGAAGCTCGACATGGCTGTCGCGCGTCGAGCGGCCGTGGCCCGGCATATGCTTGACGACTCCGATGACGCCGCCGTCGCGCAGGCCTTCGATCACCGCGCGGCCGAGCGCAGCGACCTGCATTGGCTCCGAACCGAGCGCGCGGTCACCGATGATGTCGTGGGCGCCGGCCTGGCGGACGTCCAGCAACGGCAGGCAGTCGACGTTGACGCCGACTTCGTGGAGGATGGCCGCGATTGCGAGCGCGTTGGCCCGCGCCGCCTCGATCGCCGAGGCGGGCGCCACTCGATACAGATCGGCGAAACGACCACCTGTCGGAAAGGCGGGCCAGACCGGCGGCCGCAGGCGCGCGACGCGGCCTCCTTCCTGGTCGATCAGGATCGGCAGCGCGCTTCGGCCGTGCAGGGCGCGAAGCTCGTCGGTCAACGCACGCATCTGCGCGCGGTCGCGGCAATTGCGCGCGAACAGAATGTAGCCGGCCGGGTCTGCGTCCCGGAAGAAATCGCGTTCGTCGGCGTTCAGCCTTTCGCCCGCAAACCCGTAGATGGCCGGCTGCATTCCTAACTCAAGCCCAATTCAGGCAATCGATACGCAGGTCTCGCCGGCCACGCGCAAGCGACCGCAGACTCCCGAGGCGTTCGGGCCGCCGGCACGCAGGCGATAGAGCGTCTTGCCACCGACGCTGACGGGAATGACGGTGTGGCTGAGCGGCGCCAGATATTTGAACCGGCCCGACAGCGCTTTCCACGCGCGCTCGGCCGAAGCCTGGCTCGAGAAGGCACCGAGCTGGATGCTCGCTTGCGCGGCCGCTGCGGCTGGCGCTGCGGGCGCAGGTTTCGGCCTGGCGGCGACTGGAGCAGGTGCTCGCACGGCAGCCGGGGCCGCGACGACGGGAGGCTTGCTGATCGGCGCCTCGGGCACCGCATCGACGTTGATCGTGCCCTGGGGCTCCGATCCGGCGCTCGCCGCGAACGACGTATCGCCCTGGCCGTCGACCCGCATCCCGCCGGGATTGTCGGGACGGACTTTGTAGTCGCCCTGCTGCGCGGCAATCATCTCCGGCTCGCCGGTTTCGGGATTGCGGTTGCCCATCCAGAACAGGCCGCCCACGATGAGCCCGATCGCAGCAAGCCCGATCAGCACCGCGACGATCAGCTTGAGCGGCGAAGGCCCGTCCTGCTCGTCATCCTCGTCGACTGCTTCAAGCCACGGCAGCCGATCCTCATCCTCAAGCGATGTGGCATCATCGGCACGAATGTCTGTCATCAGTGCATCTCCTCCGCCGCGGCAACCCCCATGATGCCAAGGCCGTTACGGATAATCTGCCCTATTGCTGATGCCAGTTCCAGCCGCGCGCGTGTGATTTCCGGCGCGTTAACCATTAAAAAGCGTCGTTCTGGGTCATCATTGCCTCGATTCCAGTGCGAATGGAGCGCTGCGGCCAGATCGGCGAGATAGAATGCGACTCGGTGGGGTTCATGCGACTCGGCCGCCGCGGCGACGAGTCGCGGGAATTGCGCGGCAAGCTTGACCAGCGCCAGTTCGTCGTCGTCGAGCAGGCTCAGATCGGCCGGCGCGGCGAGATCGACCCCCTCCTCCTTCGCCCGGCGATGAAGCGACGAAATCCGCGCATGCGCATATTGGACGTAGAAGACCGGATTGTCCTTCGACGCCTCGAGCACCTTCGCAAAGTCGAAATCGAGCGGCGCGTCGGCGCGGCGCGTCAGCATCATGAAGCGCACCACGTCTTTGCCGACTTCCTGCACGACATCGGCGAGCGTGACGAAGCTGCCGCTGCGCTTGGACATCTTGACCGGTTCACCGGCGCGGAACAGGCGCACCATCTGGACGAGCTTGACGTCGAGCTCGACCCTGCCGTCGGTCAGCGCCGAGACCGCGGCCTGGATCCGTTTGACGGTGCCGGCATGATCGGCGCCCCAGATGTTGATCAGGCTGTCGGCGCGCTCCGCCTTGCCGAGATGATAAGCCGCGTCGGCGCCGAAATAGGTCCAGCTGCCGTCGGACTTCTTCATCGGCCGGTCCTGATCGTCGCCGAACAGGGTCGAGCGGAACAGGGTCAGCGCGACCGGCTCCCAATCCTCGGATGTCTCGCCCTTCGGCGCCTCGAGCACGCCTTCATAGACCAGGCCTTTCTCGCGCAAGGTCTCGAGCACGCGATCGGGCGCGCCGCTCGCCTGCACCTCGGCCTCGGAGGCGAAGACGTCGTGATGGATGCCGAGCTGGGCGAGGTCGGCGCGGATCAGCTCGAGCATCGCCTCGATGGCCGCGCTTTTGAACGGCTCGAGCCATTCGCTCTCTGGCGCATCGATGTAGCGGTCGCCGAACGTCTCCGCGAGGTGCGCCCCGACGGGCTTGAGATAATCGCCAGGATAGAGACCCTCGGGAATCTCGATCGCGTGGCCGAGCGCCTCGCGGTAGCGAAGCCAGGCCGAGCGGGCGAGGACGTCGACCTGGTTGCCGGCATCGTTGACATAATATTCGCGCGTGACCGCATAGCCGGCGAATTCGAGCAGGCTGGCAAGCGCATCACCGACCACCGCGCCGCGGCAATGGCCGACGTGCATCGGCCCCGTCGGATTGGCGGAGACATATTCGACATTGACGCGCACGGGCTCGCCGAGTGTGGCGCGGCCATAATCGGCGCCGCTTTCGATGATGCGTTTCAGCTCTTCGCGCCAGACGTCGGCGTCGAGCCTGATGTTGATGAAGCCTGGCCCGGCGATGTCGGCGCCGCGCACCAGGTCGAGCGCCTCCAGCTTGGGCGCGATCAACGCCGCGAGCGCGCGCGGATTGGTGCCGGCCGGCTTGGCGAGCACCATCGCCGCGTTGGTTGCGAGATCGCCATGCGCCGGATCGCGCGGCGGCTCGGCGGTGATCGCGCCGCGCGCGAGGCCGGGGGGAAGAGCTCCCTCCTCTTCGAGCGCATCGAGCACCGCATCGATATGACCGGCAAAGCGGGCGTAGACAGTGCTCAAGCGTCGATCCGTGCGTTCAGTTCAGGGAAGGCGGCGCTGTAGCGGATGGGCGCGCGCAAGGTCCACACACTTGTAAGACCGCAACGGAAGCCGCCGAAGGCCCATAACGCGGCACATTCCTCCCCGATTTCCGCTGGATGGGGAAACACCCCAAGAGTGGTGGAGGGGTTGCTTGGGGCGCCGGAGCAAGGTGCGGTCCTCCGAATGCAGCGGAGGAGGTAGCGGCCTCAAAATCCGTCCGGCAATCTCACCGGGCCGACATGCTGGCGATATTGGGCGACCGCGTAGCGATCGGTCATGCCGGCGACGAAATCGCCGACCGTCCGGATCAGCCCCGCATCGCCGCTGGCCGCATCCTGCCATTCGCGCGGCAGCAGCTTCGGATCGGCGCAATAGGCGTCGAACAGGCCGGCGAGCACCTTCTTGGCTTCCTCGGCCACCGCCCTCACCGGCGGCGAGCGATACATGTGCTCGAACAGGAAGGCCCGCAAGGCGCGCTCCTCCTTCGCCATCGCCCCCGAGAAGCCGGCGAGCGGAGCGCCGGCGGCGCGCACGTCGGCGGCATCCGCCACGCCGCACGACGCGACGCGACGCCGCGTCTCCTGGAGCACGTCGTTGACCATCAGCCCGATCTGGTCGCGCACCAGCTCGGGCGCGAGCCGCGCCTCCTCGACGTCGGGATAATGCGCGCGCACCTCGTCCCATTGGCGCGCCACCATCGGCACCGACAGCAGGTCGGACAAGGTGAACAGCCCGGCACGCAGGCCGTCGTCGATGTCGTGGTTGTCATAGGCGATATCGTCGGCGATCGCCGCGACCTGCGCCTCGAGCGAGGGCCAGCTGCTCAGCTCGAGCGGAAATTCGGCATCGGCTTCGCGTAGCGCCCAGTTGGGAGAATTAACCGGGCCATTATGCTTGGCCAGCCCCTCGAGCATCTCCCAGCTGAGGTTCAAGCCGGCGTGGCGAGGATAAGGCCGTTCGAGCCGGGTGAGCAGGCGCACCGTATGGGCATTGTGATCGAAGCCGCCCGCCGCGGCCATGGCGGCGGTAAGCGCTTCCTCGCCCGAATGGCCGAACGGCGGATGGCCGATGTCGTGCGCGAGGCACAAGGCCTCGGTCAGATCCTCGTTGAGCGCCAGAGCGCGCGCGATCGTTCGGCCGATCTGCGCGACCTCGAGGCTGTGCGTCAGCCGGACCCGAAAATGATCGCCGTCGGGCGCGACGAAGACTTGCGTCTTGTGGCGCAGCCGGCGGAACGGAATCGAGTGGATGATGCGATCGCGATCGCGCTGGAACGCGTCGCGCGGGCCGCGGGTCTCGCCGCTGCTCGACGAGTGCAGGCGGCCGCGCGAGTGGGCGGGATCCGAGGCATAAGGGGCGAACGGCCTCACTTGGCGGGCAGCTTCTCGACCGCCTGTCCGGCTTCGCTCGTCCAGCTGAAACCCGTGAGATCGGCCTTGGCGAGCTGATTGACGAACTCTCGCGCGTCCCGCTCGGTCGGAAACGGCCCGACGAGCAGCCGGTTGGTGGCGCGCAGCGGCGTCGTCCAGGCGCTCCTGCCGGCGAACAGTTTCGGCGCCTTGGCCTTGAGCCGGGCATATTCGCGCGGCAACGATGCCTGATTGGCGCCGCCGGCGACCTGCACCCAGACACGGCTCGGGTTCTTGGGCTTGGCCGCCTCAGCCTTCTTCGCGGCTTCGGCTTTCTTCGCATCCGCCTTCCTAGCGAGCTCGGCCTTCTTAGCCGCTTCGGCCTTCTTGTCGGCCGCGCTCTTCCTGGTGGCGTCGGGCTTCGCCGCCTCGGGCGGCTTCGCCGCACCCTTGCGCGCAACGACCGCGCCGGCGGGTTCGGCCGTTGCCGGCCGCTCCTGAAGCGCTTCCTCCGACTGGGTAGCGGGAAGCGCAGCCACGATCGCGGCGACATCGGCGAAGCCGGTGATGTGCGGCCGGGCGGGCTCGGGCGGCGGGGCGACGCTGCTTGGGCCCAGCTCGGCCGGGCCGATCGCGCTCGCCGATCCCGGTGACGCATTCGGCGCCTGCGCACGTTGGGAAACGTCGGCCGTCCCCGCCGGCGCCGCCGCCGGCGGCAGCAACGACGTTGCGATCGAGGCGGAGGGAGCCGGAAGCGGGGCTGGCGCAGCGGTCTGCGCAGGTGCAATCGCCTGCGCGACTTCGGTCGGCCGGGGCTGAGGCCGCGCTGCCGCAGGGTGCGGCGCCGGCGCGGCAGTGATCGCGATCCCGGTGCGCGCGCCGCGACCGGGCTGGTCGCTCGTCCGCTCCGCCTCGCGCCGCGGCTTGC
>JAQGLH010000405.1 GCA_028293005.1 Alphaproteobacteria bacterium | reverse complement strand
ATCGTCATCGGGTGGAAGCCCTCGTCGATCAGACCCTTGGCGAGATCGAGCGTCGTGAAACCCTCGGCAAAGCCCTGATCGCTGAACAAAGCCTCGTGCATGCACGGGCCGCTCTCGCCGAACGGCGCGTCGAGCACGCCGTCCAATTGGCGCAGGATATAATTGGCGTTGAGCACCGCGTCGCCCGAGACCTGCCGCAGCCCGTCGGCGCCATGGCTGAGGATATAGGCGAGCGCGCGAGTGAACAAGCCCATCTGGCCGTGGAACGCGACCATGCGGCCGAAGGTCGCGCCATGATGCTCTTCGGCGCTTTCTTCCTCGACCAGGAAATAGCCTTCGCCGCGCCGCTCGACGAACGGCAAGGGCGCGTACGGCGTCAGCGCGTCGGAGAAGACCACCGGGCCCGAACCCGGCCCGCCGCCGCCGTGCGGAGTCGAGAAGGTCTTGTGAAGGTTGATGTGCATCGCATCGACGCCGAGATCGCCCGGCCTGACGCGCCCGACAATCGCGTTGAAATTCGCGCCGTCGCAATAGACCAGCCCGCCGGCCTGATGAACCGCCTCCGAAATCGCGATCATCTCGGGCTCGAACAGCCCGCAGGTGTTGGGATTGGTGATCATCACCGCGGCGACGTCGGGACCCAGCCGCCGCTCGAGCGCGGCGAGATCGACGCGGCCGCGCGCAGTCGCGGGGATGTTCTCGACGCGATAGCCCGCGAAGGCGGCGGTCGCCGGGTTCGTGCCATGCGCGCTTTCCGGCACCAGGATCACCTCACGCGCGTCGCCGCGCGCCTCGAGCGCCGAGCGGATCGCGAGCAGGCCGCACAGCTCGCCATGTGCGCCCGCCTTGGGGCTCATCGCTACGCTGTGCATGCCAGTCAGCTCGACCAGCCATTCGCCGAGCGACGCGATCACCGCGAGCGCACCCTGGACGGTGTCGATCGGCTGCAGCGGATGGATGTCGGCAAAGCCCGGAAAGCGCGCGACCTTCTCGTTCAACCGCGGATTGTGCTTCATCGTGCACGATCCGAGCGGAAACAGGCCGAGGTCGATCGCGTAATTTTGGCGGCTGAGCCGCGTATAATGGCGCACCGCCTGCGGCTCCGACAGGCCGGGAAGCCCGATCGGCCGGTTGCGCTCCAGCCCTCCCAGCCGACGTGCGCTGCCGCGTCGGACTGGCTCGATGTCGACGCCTGTCCCGTCTTCGGCATCCATCTCGAAGATCAGCGGCTCCTCGAGCATCAGCGCGCGATTGCCGGTGTAGGTTGCGGGTGCGGTGGAGTCACCGGGCTCGGCCCGATCCTCAGGTCGCGTCGCACGTCCTTCGCGGTTCATGCTCATGCCAAATACTCCGGGCCCAAATTCTCCGAGCCCCAATTCTCCGAGCCCAAGTTCTCGTCGAGTGCGGTAGCGAGCGCTTCGACATCCTCTTCGGTGACGACCTCGGTGACCGCGACGACAAGGCCGTTCTCCAGCGCCTGCTCCTGCGGGAAAAGCCGCCCGAGCGAGACTCCACCGAGCACGCCTTTGTCCGCCATCGCCCGAACCACCGGCCGCGCCGGCCGGCTGAGCCGCAGCGTGAATTCGTTGAAGAACGGCCCGTTGACCAGCTCGACGCCGGCGACCCGGCTCAGCCGCTCGGCGGCCGCAACCGCGCGATCGTGGTTGACCTCGGCGAGCCGCCTGAGCCCGTTATCGCCGAGCAAAGTGAGATGGATCGAGAAAGCGAGCGCGCACAAGCCGCTGTTGGTGCAGATGTTCGACGTCGCCTTTTCCCGGCGGATATGCTGCTCGCGCGTCGACAAGGTCAGCACGAAGCCCCGCCTGCCATCGGCGTCGACCGTCTCGCCCGCGAGCCGCCCCGGCATCTGCCGCACAAATTTCTCGCGGGTCGCGAACAGCCCGACATAGGGCCCGCCGAAGTTGAGCCCGACGCCGAGCGCCTGGCCCTCGCCGACGACGATGTCCGCGCCCATCTCGCCGGGCGAGCGGAGCAGACCGAGCGCGACCGGTTCGGTCACCACCGCGATCAGCAACGCGCCCCTGGCATGCGCGCGCTCGGCAAGCGCCGAAAGGTCTGCGATGTGCCCGAGGATGTTGGGATATTGGACGACGACGGCGCTCGTTTCCTCGTCGATCGCGGCAAGCAGCCGTTCGCTATCGTCACCGGGAGCGCCGCCGGTGAGCGCGGGAAGCGCGACATCGAGCCGATCGCCGGTGAAGCGCGCCATCGTCCTGGCGACGGCGACATAATGGGGATGAAGGCCCGCCGAGAGCAAGGTCTTGTCGCGCCGCGTTATCCGCCGCGCCATGCTGATCGCCTCCCAGCAGGCGGTGGAACCGTCGTACATCGACGCATTGGCGACATCGCAGCCATAGAGGCGCGCGACTTGGGTCTGAAACTCGAACAAGGCCTGCAGCGTGCCCTGCGCGATCTCGGGCTGATAGGGCGTGTAGCTCGTCAGGAACTCGCCGCGCTGGATAAGATGATCGACGCTCGCCGGGATATGGTGCTTGTAGGCGCCGCAGCCGAGGAAGAAGGGCGTCTCGCCCGCGACCAGATTCTGCCGCGCAAGCGCGCCCAACTGGCGCTCGACTGAAAGCTCGCTGGCATGATCGGGCAGGCTCGCGATCGCACCGCCGAGCCGCGCCGCCTCGGGCACGTCGACGAACAGATCATCGATCGAGGCGGCGCCGATCGTGCGGAGCATCTCGTGCCGATCGGTTTCCGCGAGCGGAAGATAGCGCATTCAGGACTCCCTCTTTGAAGCAAAACCGGTGGCTTCGGTCATGCCGGCTTGACCATCGTGAAGCGGAGCCGGACATAGTCTGCGAACCAGCTCCCGTCCGGCCGGCGAAGCTTCGGCGCGAGGCGCCGCTCGATCGCCGCCGCGACGGCGGCGCGCCTTTCATCCGGAACCTGAGCGACGTCGAGCCAGCCGGCGCGAAAGGTTTTCACCCAGGCCGAGACGCCATCGGGCAGCTCGGTCTCGCGCGGGATCAGATTTGCGTCGATGTTCGCGAAGCCTGCCTGCTCGTAGAGCCGCGTGAATGCCTCGACGCTGGGGTAATATTGCGGATCTTCGGCGGGCAGCGAATGGCCTTGTGCGATCAGCTCGTCGCGAATGCCATTGCGGAGAATCGCGACATTGCCCGCGCCGCCAAGCTCTCCGATGAAACGCCCGCCGGCCCTGAGCGCGCGATAAACGCCCGCGGCGACCGCGCCAGGGTCGGTCATCCAGTGCAGCGCGGCGTTGGAGAAGACGGCGTCGAACGCACCGTCGAAGTCAAGCGCCTGCCCATCGCCGACGCGCGCATCGAGCCCGCGCGCCGCGGCTGCCGCGATCATCTCCTCCGAGGCGTCGACACCGATCACCTTCGCTCCCGCCGCGGCGATCTGCGCGGTAAGCACGCCGTCGCCGCAGCCGAGGTCGAGAATCGTCTCGCCAGGCTGTGGATCGAGCAGCGCCAGCACCGGCGCACCCAGCGCGGGCACGAAGCCGGCATGACGGGCGTAATCCGAAGCAGACCAGCGCGAGGTGGTATCGGCGCTCACAGGTTGTCGCAGAAAGCCTGATATCGGGCGGCGTCCATCAGCTCCTCGAGCTGGGCGCGGTCGCTGAGCCGAAGCTTGTAGAACCAGCCTTCCCCCTCGGCATCGCCGTTGACCAGCGCCGGATCGTCGACCAGCGCCTGATTGCCCTCGATCACCGTTCCGCTCACCGGCGCGTAGACGTCCGATGCTGCCTTGACGGATTCGACGACGGCAACCTCGCCGCCCTTGCTGACGCTCGCGCCGGCTGCGGGGAGCTCGACAAAGACGATGTCGCCGAGCTGCGCCTGCGCATAATCGGTGATGCCGACCGTCGCCACATCACCGTCGACACTGACCCATTCATGTTCGGTGGTGAAGTAGACACTCATTGGGCGGCTCCTTTGCGGTGATAGCGGTGCGGGACGAAGGGCATTGCCACGACGCGGGCGTCGAACAGCTTGGCGCGCTGGCTGAGCTTGATCGTGGTCCCGGGCGCGGCCATCGACTGAGGCACATAAGCCATCGCGATCGGCGCCTCGAGCATCGGCGAGAAGCCGCCGCTGGTGACCCGGCCGACTTCGCTCCCTTCACCGTCGACGACGAGCGCGCCCTCGCGGACCGGCTGCCGGCCTTCGATCGCGAGCCCGACGCGGCGGACGATCGGGCCTTGCTCGAGCTCGAGGAGGATGCGAGCGGCGCCCGGAAAGCCGCCTTCGGCACGGCGGCGCTTCGAGATGGCGAAGCCGAGATCGGCCTCGATCGGCGTGGTGCGTTCGTCGAGA
>JAQGLH010000402.1 GCA_028293005.1 Alphaproteobacteria bacterium | reverse complement strand
GACCGATGCGCCTTCCTCCAGGAAGCGGTCGACCACAGCCGCGCCGATCCCCGTCGCGCCGCCGGTCACCAGCGCCGCCTGCCCCTCGAGCCATAAGCTCATCTGCCCACTCCCGTGTCAGCCCGATCAGCCAAAAAAACGCACGCCTCCGTCCGTGCCGTCACGGCGCGAGGCGTCTCTTTTCTGGATGCCCGGCGCCTGCCCAAGCGCCTGTGATGCCCGGGCCGGAGCCCGGGCATCTCTCAAGCTTATTTGTTACGCAGTTGGTCGATGTCGAACAGGGTCTGGTTGCCAAGGCGAGTAGCGCCCCAGTCGGACCGCATCGTGACGTAAGTCACGCGGTGCGCGTTGACGTTGGCGACGAGCGCGTTCTTCCATTGCGATTTGCCGCTCGACGGATCGAAATCCCTCGTGTCGTCCCAGATGCGCAGCAGCTTGCCCGAGCGGTCGAACATCTCCTTATACTGGATGTAGTACATCTCCTTGTCGATGTAGAGCCGCTGCCGCTTGTACTGGTAGGTTCCGGTCTTGTCGGTGATGTCCAGGATCCAGACCGGCCGCAGCTCGAGATCGACCGAGGTCGCGGTGCATTCGTTGGCGCCAGACTTCAACGGATTGTAGGCGTGCCCGACGTCGGCCTGGGCGAGGATGAAGCCTTGCCCGCCGAGCTTGTAGTCGAACTTGCGGGCATCGGTCTTGCCCCAGTGGGCCCGCCATTCGTCCCAGCTCAGCTCGAGGCCTGCCGCCATTGGATCCTGGCCGTTTGTGCCGGTCAGAGTGCGGGTGCGGCGCAAGGTGGGGATGAAGACCTTGAAATCGTCATCGTGCGCGACCGCCGGATAGCGGATGCGCGCGCCGGCGAGCCCGCGCACGTCGCGCGGCGCCTTGAACACGATCGCGCCCGCCTCTTGCGCATCACCGTAGGTCTTGATCGAGCCCAGTGGCGGATCCTCGACGCGTCCACCCATCTTGTGCCACCACAATTCGCCCTGATAGGTGCGCTCGGCCTGATTGCCGCGATTGCAGGCGCGCATCGTGATCGTCGAGAAGTGCAGATTGTCGATGCCCACGCCATGCGCCATCTGGTCGTAATTGAGTTCCGGGCCAGTCTTCGGCTTGGGGAACGGAATGCCGCCCGTCGTGGCCATGAACATGCCGCCTGGCCCGAGAAGCTCGCCGTTGGCGTTGAACTTGAGCGACCCCGGCTGGATTTTCTTGGTCGCAGCGAGAACCTGCGCCGACATGTAATAATGCGATGACGGAACGACGCGGATCTGCTGAAGACCGAACCAGGGGTTGCCGAGGCGCGTACGCCAAAAGCCGGGGAGATATTTGGAGAGCCACGGCATCGAGCCGATATTCTGCTGGTTGATGATCAGGCCCGGTGCCAGTTGAGCCGGAACGCCTCCCGCCGCGATCAGGCTGGTGGCATCATAGCCGCGGTAAGCGCGCCAGGCAGCGTCGAGCGCCTTGGCGTTGGGCGTGTTGATCATGCCCACCCATGCCTTGTGTCCCGGATCGTTGGTCTTTGCCGCGAAAGCGGCCCAGTCCGATCGCCAGTCGGCGAGCGCGGGCGTGGCCAGTGCGCTCGCGAGCAGCCCTGTCACGATCACCCCGCCGAAAGTCCTTAGGCGCTTACTCATCATCCTTCTCCTTCCGAAATTATTGTTTCTAGAATTGATAAGCCAAAGAGAACTCCAAATAATCTCCATTCTTCATCGCGCCGAGCAAACCACCTTCCGTTCGGCCGCTGAAGTGGCCGTATTCTAAACGCGGCTTCAGGTGCCCGCCCATCATAACAAAATCGACCCTCTGCCGATAGGCGAGACCGTGCTTGTCGATGTCCCAGATCAACAGCCCGTCGAACGTGATCGATTCATTCCTGATCGGAAGAGTCCAAGTCTGCGTCAGATAGTTCTGATTCTTCTCGACATAGTCGAACGCATAAGGCGCCTGCGCCAGCAGGAATTTCGAATGGCCAGTGTGGATGTTGAAGAACTGCGTCGTGATGAACATCGACGCTTCCTGACTTGGCCACAACCACAGATTGTAGTCGAAGCCGACCAGCAGCGACAAAACATCGCGGTGGGTGACGCCCTCGGCCACGGTCGTGATCAGCGCGGGAGAGCCGGTCTCCACCTCGCCGCCGAGCCCGGGGCCGAACGTCGGCGTCACGATACGCCCTCGGTTGAACGGCTTTTCGAACTCGTAGGAGGCCTCGAGCCGGAGCACGGGAGACACACCCTTCGGGCCCATCTTCATCTCGACGATGTCGCGGGTGAAGGAGGCGCCGACGAGCTTTTGGCGATACTTGTAGTTGAGGTCGAAATTGCCGTTGATCGAGCAATTGGGCGCTGCGACCAGGATGTCGTTGCACAGGCCGCCGGTGGCCAGGAACAACGGATATTGGCCGGGTGCGGCGGTCCCCGCCGGGATCGAGCGCAGGAAGTCGAGGAAGCCGCCGGGGCCCTGGACGGCACCGATCGTCGACGGCACGTCAAGCGGCACGACCGCGATGACCCCAGGCCCGTTGGGATCGTTGAGCGCGTTGCCGATGATCAGCTGAGACCCGGTCAGCTCGACGATCGGCAGATCCTGATAGCCGTAGAAGCCGTTGATCGTGGCCTCGCCGCCGAGCGCGTTGAACTTGAGCCGTGCGCCGATTTCCTGGCTATGGAAATTCTTGAACTCCACGTCGTGGAGATTGGCGCCGAGCAACGGGATGCCGAAGCCCGATTTCGGATCGATCAGCCGCGGGAACGGGAAGCCGAAGAGGCCGCCATTGGTCGAGCTCGACGGCGTCGGATTGTTGATCACGAATTCGGTATGGCGGACCTCCGGGATGAACACGAACTCGAGCGAGGCATTTTTCATGCCGAGTGCGTCGAAGGGAGCGCTGAGTCCCGCCGCGTCTAGGTTGACGTCCAACGCCGCCGACCAGGCCGGAAGGCGCAAGTCCTCGGTATCGGTGAACACCGTGCGCTGCCGCAGATCCTGCGGATAGAGCACGTCGAGCAGACGCAGACCGTCCGCCTGACCCCAGCCCCGCTGGAATTTGCCGACGGTCAGCGTGAAGGCGCCGCTCGGCTCGGCATAGGCGATCGACAATTGGCGGATGATGTCGTCGTCGAAATTGGACAGCACCCGCTGCTTTTTACCGTTGTTGCCAAACGGCTGCGGCAGCGTGCCCGGGCCGCTCTCGGACAAATTATAATGGAACCGGTTCAGGAAGGGCGGGCCGGTGAACGCGTTCTGGATCGCCGGTTGCCTGTAGTGGCCGCCGTTGAGGTCATAGAACCAGTCGCCGCGCAGCCACAGGTCGGCCTTCATCGTGATCGACTCAACCGGATTGTAGCTCGACTGAAGCTGAACCGTGAATTGGCTCGGCCCGATCGACGGATTGCCGTCGAGCGGCGGATCGAGCGCCAGCGAGATACCCTGACGCACCTGTCCACCAATATATAAGTCTTGCGCGTTCCCTGGTGCCGATTGCACGGCCAAAACCATGGCCGACGAACCCAAGAGCGCTCCGAACATCCTGCTCTTCATGACTACCCCCTTTTTTAGTTAGCTTCTCCGAACTCCCTGAGACAAACGCGTTATTGTGACCTGACTAGGTCGCACCGGGGGCGACGGCGCGCTTGCGCCGCTTCTCCCCTGTGGACATCTTTCTCCTCATGCCGCCACCCGGATACGCGACTGCGGGCGCTCGTCCTCGTCCTTGTCGAGGCGCAAGAAGCCTTTGGGACGCAGCAGGCCAATGCCGGCCGGAACGAGCAGCAGCGCGCCGGCCATGTTCAGCGCAAGGATGACCGCGAGCAGCAGCCCCATCTCGGCCTGAAACCGGATCGGCGAGACGAAGTACCAGGCGAGCAGCGGCGCGATCATCGTCAGCGCGGTGACCATCACCGCCTGGCCCGACGTTTCCATCGCGATCCGAGCCGCCTCGGCGAAACCCTTGCCCTCTCGATATTCTTCGCGGATGCGATCGACGACGTAGATCGAATAATCGACGCCGCGCGCCGTGCCGAGCGCCGCCAAGGGAAGCGTGTTGATGTTGAGGCCGATCCCCATGAACACCATGATCGCCTGCGATACGAAGTGGGACATCACCAGGATCGAAGCGATCAGGATCGCGATCTTCCACGACCGATAGTAGAGCATGATGCTCGCCAGCAGCGTGCCGATGATCGCGTAGAAGAGGAGATCGTGCTTGCCCTTGATCTCATCGTTGATCGCCTGCGTCAGGCCAATCTGTCCGCCGCTCGCAACGAAGCTGGCGCCTTCGAGCTTGGGCACGCTCGCCAAATAGTCACTGGCCGCTTTCTCGATATGGTCGACCGTCTGGGCACGGTGGTCGTTCGAGAAGACCGAAACCTTGCCGATCTTCCACTCGGGATCGGTGTAGATGTCGAAGTCACCCGCCTCGCCCTTCGAGCGGAACATATAGATATTGAAGCCGATCTCATCGGCTGAGTCCGGAATGTAGAGGTAGGATGGATCGCCTTCCCACAACACCGCGTTCACGTTCTTGACGACATCGACCAGGCTCTGCGCGGGCGTGGCCTCGCGCGCATGTTCGTAGACATAGCGGTCGAGCCCTTCGGTGCGGTGATAGACGTCGGGCCGCAACATCGTTTCCGAAGGACCGTCGATATAGACTTGCATCGAGTCGGTGCCGATGC
>JAQGLH010000398.1 GCA_028293005.1 Alphaproteobacteria bacterium | reverse complement strand
ATGGAAGCTGGAGGACGCGGCGGAACTGGCCGAACGCACGTTCGACGACCCGCAGATCGCCTTCGTTCACCGTCTCCTCCCGTTTTTTCTCGCCCTCGATCGTCAGCATGTCGTTGTTCAGGGTGATGTGAACGTCCGATTCGCGAATGCCGGGGAGCTCCGCGGTGACGCGGATTTCATTCTCCCTGTCCTCGACGTTGATCCGGGGGCTTGGCAACGCGTCGTCGGATCCGGCCGTGCCCAAGGGGCCTGCGACACGCGCGACGTCGGACAGCAGGCTATCCATTCCTTGTAACACTCGAAACGGATCGATCGGCATGCGCGCCGGGGTGCGGCCAAACGTGATGGCGGGGGCAAGGAAACGCGAAGCCATGATATTCTCCCTCGTGGGTCTTCCGACAGCTAAGATGGAGCTCATCATTTAGAAGCCGCCAAATCCTTTCACATTGACGGCGGTCATTTTTGCACTGGATCAGACCCGCAGGAAACCGGCGGCGGCCCGGCCGCGACGATGCCCACTGCCACTGAGCGGAAATTCGAAGCCATCCCATGATGAGCGAAAGAACGTTACGCGGCGCTTGAAGATCGAACCATCGCTGACATCGCGCACGGCAGGAGCTTGACCGCCGTTGCTCGCCGTCAGGCGCCATGCCGCTCGGGCCCCTCGCCGGAAGCGCCGCGGCTTGGTGCCAACCAGTTCGGCGTGCGATCTACGGGTGGCGGCGCGCATCCATCGGGTTAGTGAATCGCTCGGACGAACCATCCTCAACGATGCAGGCGTCAACGATGCGGGCAGGAAGATCGACAAAGTCCACGATCCGTTCGCCCAGCGCGACAATCCGGGTCAGGCCTCGATCCGGGGCCTCAGCTGAGGCGGAGAGTGAAGCACCGCATCGATCGTGGCGACCAGGCTCACGGCGTCGTGCCGGCCATCGTACCGTTGCCCGTTGATGAAGAAGCAAGGTGTGCCGTTCACTCCGCTGGCCAGTCCTCCGGCGAAGTCGGCATCGACCTTGGCGGCGAAACTGTGGTTCGCCAGCGCCCCGCGCAGCTGACCCGGATCAAGGCCTACTTGAGCTGCGATCAGCAAGAGAGTGGGAACCGTAAGCCGTTGGCTATTGGCAAACAACGTCTCGTGCATTTGCCAGAATTTGGCCAGCGACCCGGCAAACTCGGCCGTTTCCGCCGCCGGCTTAGCCATCGGGTGTATAGTCGTGAGCGGAAAATGCCGATAAGCGAAACAGAGTTCACGCCCAAAATGATGCAGGACCGCGGCCACTGCTGGCTGGGCCGCCTGGCAGTGAGGACATTGGTAATCCCCATATTCCACCAAGGTGACCGCCGCCTTGGGATCGCCGGTGACATGATCGTTCTCGTTGATTGGGATACGAAGCTCAGACATCCATCTTCTCCCGTTGCGGCAGCTTGTCGAGTGCGTTGAGAATGCCGTCTGCGCCTGGGTTGACGGCGATCGGGGAGCAGTGGCTCCAGGCGATCGTCCCGCTCTCATCGATCACGAACAGCGCGCGCTCGGCCACCCCGTCGCTTTCTCGATATGCCCGGTAGGACTTGGCGATCGCGCCCTTGGGGTGGAAATCCGCGACCAGCGGGAAGTGCAGTTGATTGTTCCTCGCATACGCCTGGTGGCACCACGGCCCATCGACCGAGATGGCCAGCAGCTCGGCGCCCCGCTTGTGGAATTCTGGAAGCGCCAGATTGTAGATCGTCAGCTGATCGCCACACACCGGGCTCCAATCGGCGGGGTAGAAAGCCAGGATGACTATTTTTCCGCCAAAGTCGCCGAGCGAGATCGTCTGGTCGGGCGTGACCCGACCGGTGAAGTCGGGGGCTTTCGAGCCTGCGGGAAGAATGTCAGCCATGCGTTGCCTCCGGGCGTTGGGCGTGCACCGCGTCGGCTGATCGATTGACCGTATCCGTCCCGGCGGCTTCGATCTTGCGAGAGCGCAGCTGGAACGCGCGTGCGAGATAAATGAAGCCTGCCAGCCACGCCTGGAAGCCGACCATATAGGCGATCGCCAGCATGCCCAGCGGAGGCGCGAAAATCGCCAACATGCCGAACAAGATCGCGATGATTCCGCCTAGGATCAGCCACCAGCGTCCATGACCGGCGCTAGCCACGGCGCCGGCCGCGATTGATGCCCCGCCCGAGATCAGCGCCCAGGCCCCAAACAATATGGTGAAGAGGAAGATGGTGATGAGCGGATAAAGCGCCACCGCGACCGCCGCGGCTATCGAGACGATCCCGTGAAATGCCACCCAGCCCCAGCGTTCGCTATGCCGGGCGCCGCGGACGGCGAGGACGATCGAAAATACGCCGTCGACGAACGAGTAAGCGGCGAAGATCATCACCAGACCAACCAAGGTCACGGCAGGCATGAATAATGCGAGCGAACCGAATAGAATCGGGCTGACTCCGCGGATTGCGGCGGCCCACCAATTGTCGGCGAGGATGGCTTCCCGTGCGCGCCGATGGATCGATCGAGGATCAAGGGTCGTAGCCATTCCGATTCTCCTTCGTCATCAGCGCTGGCGACTGTGCGCGCCGCGCCCTGACGGGGCGTTGACGCTCGTCAGTTTCGGAAGCATCCGTTCATGAAGAGCTCTCAGACAGCTTCACCGCATGGGCCATCTATGAGTGGGCTCCGCAGGCTGATGACGCCCCATCGCCGTAGCGTCGTCATCGCCCGGCTTACGGTTTCCACGGCGAGGCCAAGATGATCGGCTATGTCGTAGCGGGAGATCGGCAGAGCTAATGCGCCGCCCTGATCGCCCGCGAGCCGCCTGCTTATGGTCTCGGATAGCCCGCCACCTTTTCCCGAGCCGTCGTTCGACCCTGAACAAGCAAATGGTTCTCGAACCGCTTTATCGCCGGCGCCTTGGCTCGATGCGTTGTTAATCCACGCCCGGCCACTTCACGAAAATAAATGCCGAAGGCGTGGGTGCAGAGCCACTCGGAACGTCGCCTTCCGCAGGGCAAGGAAAGTGCCGGACACTTTGGACGCTGAGGTAAAGTATGTCGAGGTCGCGGTGAATTGCCACGCAATCGCCGGGCCTGGGCAGCTCGACGAACTCCAAGAGCCCCCAGTTCTCACTGCCTGGATCATCGGGCGTTGGCCAATCGACCATGAGGCGTGCAACGACCAATTTCTATCTCCGATGCGGACGCATTACACGTCGGGCTTCGCCCCCGCTCAATGACCGTCGTC
>JAQGLH010000397.1 GCA_028293005.1 Alphaproteobacteria bacterium | reverse complement strand
CGCGGCAGACCATCGCGCCGCGGTGCGGGCAGGTGTTGTAGAGCGCATGGAATTCGCCCGCGCGGTCGCGGGTGAACAGGATCGGCCGGCGCGCGACGACGCGGGTGAGGAACTGATTCGGCTCGGTCAGCTCCGAAGCATGGGCAAGATAAAGCCAGCAATTGTCGAAGATCGCCGCATATTCGCGCTCGAATATCGCAGGATCAGTGAACGCGCGCCGCGGCACGAGAAACCGGAGGGCTTCGTTATCGGCAATGATGCGAGTTTCGCTTCCCACGGGATAACCTTGCGCTGGAAAAGGAAAGATGAGCTTCGGGCGGTATCTATTTGGGAATGGAAGAGCGAGTCAACAACAGGGTGGCAAGAGCCTCCGGATCGGCGCCGTTAAGATGGCACTATTCTGCGGACCGCCGACCGGGAAGAGGCTTGGCCCCTGGCGCGCCTGTCGCGGCCCGACCCTCCGCACCATTCGGTCTTGATCGGGTCGGCCTTGACCGGGCGCTCCCGAGGATGGTCCCAAGGATGGCCCGAGGATGGCCCCGAGGATGGCCCCGAGGATGGCGGCGTGACGCAGCTTTTGAGTTGCGCCGATGCCGCGCTTTTGATTGCTGAGTAAAACGGACGCAATCACGCCAGCCGCACATCAACGGGACCGCATCGCGTGCGGCTAGCTGCTCTTTTGCGAGTCGTTCGCACAGCCTCTCGTGGAGAAGCGAGCCGTGTTTCCGGAGCCGGGCAACCAGGCGATCCAATATCCGAACAGTAGCAACAGCTTGGCGACGCACGTTGGAGCAACGAAACGACGGGGCCCCGCCACACTTGACCTTCCCCCGAGCACGAGGTAGCTGGTTGTGCAATTGAGAACCATTCGCAATTGCATTTAACAGGGGACTACGTGCTCTATATCGCCTCAACTCTGCTCGCTCGAACCGCCTTCGCTGCCTCGCTGGCAGCCGTCCATGCCGGAGCCGCATCAGCTCAGACCGCACCGGCGGGCGGGGGTGAAAAGGTGCTGGGCTCGGTCACCGTGACCGACACGCCGATCGACGAACCCGAGGCGCAGACCAGCTACAAGGTCAGCCGGACGATTTCCGCGACGCGCACCGACACGTCACTGATCGACGTCACGCAATCCGTCAACATCGTCAGCGTAAAGCAGATCGAGGACCAGGCCGCGAATAACATCGGCGACGCGATCCGTTATGTCCCCGGCATCTTTTCCGCGCAGGGCGAAGGCAACCGCGAGACTTTGGTGCTGCGCGGCAATTCGACCACCGGCGACTTCTTCGTCGACGGAATGCGCGACGACGTGCAGACCTATCGCGATCTCTACAACATCGAGCGCCTCGAGGTCTTCAGGGGTCCCAACGCGATGATCTTCGGCCGCGGCGGCGTCGGCGGGGTGATCAACCGCGTCACCAAGGCCGCCGATTGGCAGCCGGTCCGCTCGATCCGCCTCGAAGGCGGCAGCGACGACCATTATCGCGACCAGATCGATTTCGGCGCGCCGCTCAGCGACACGGCCGCGCTGCGCCTGAGCGGCGTCTACCAGAATTCGGGCAGCTATCGTGACGGCGTCAGCTACGAGCGCTGGGGCTTCAACCCGACCGCGTCTTTCCGTCTTGGCGATACGACTTTGGTGACGGTCGGCTACGAGCATTTCGACGACCAGCGGGTCGCCGACCGCGGCGTTTCCTCCTATCTCGGAGCGCCGCTGCGGACCCCGCGCGGTCAGTTCTTCGGTGATCCCGAGCAAAGCCCCACCGGCACCAACACAGATGCCGCGACCTTGTTCGTCGAGCATCGCTTCAGCGACACCGTCGTGCTGCGCAACCGCACGCGATATGCCGATTACGACAAATTCTATCAGAACGTCTTCGCGGGTACGGTGAACAGCGTGGCGCAGGTCAACCCGGCCGGTTTGCCGGCAGGGACCTATGGGCCGGGGACGATCGTCCAGATCCTCGGCTACAACAACGCCACCCGGCGCAAGAATATGATCAACCAGACCGACCTCAACGCCAAATTCTCGACCGGCGCGATCGAGCATGTGCTGCTGGTCGGCGCCGAGCTTGGCAGGCAGAAGACCGACAATCTGCGCCTCGAAGCCTGCTTTCCTGCCGCCGAGATTTGCGTGGTGCCCGGGGCCAATTCCGCCAGCGTCCGGCCGATCTTCGCGCCGATCGGCGCGCCGACGATCAGCCCCGACATCGTCTGGCGGCCGATCGCGAGCAGCGGCGACAACAAGGGTACTGCGACCGTCGCCGCCGCCTATGTCCAGGACCAGGTCTCGCTGTCGCCCATGTTCGACCTCGTCCTCGGCGTGCGCTTCGAGCATTTCACCACCAAGGTCACCGATCGCCGCACCGTCGGTTTCCCAATTGGCCAGCAACGCGATTTCAAGGTCACCGACGACCTCTGGTCACCGCGTGGCGGGATCATCTTCAAGCCGGCCGAGAATGCATCGGTCTACGCAAGCTATTCGCGGACCTACCTTCCGCGAGGCGGCGACCAGCTGGCCGGGCTCAACCTTTCCAACCAGAGCCTTGCGCCCGAAAAATATCAGAATTACGAGCTCGGCGCGAAGTGGGACATCGTGCCGACGTTCAACGTCTCCGCCGCTTTGTTCCAGCTCGACCGGGACAATGTTCTCGCGCTGAGCAATCCGAACAATCCTGCTTCGGCGACCATTCCGATCGGCCGCCAGCGCACGAAAGGCGTCGAGCTCAGCGCTGCCGGCAGCGTCACCGAACAGTTGAGCCTGGTCGGCGCTTACACTTATTCGGACGGCAAATTCCGCGATAGCATTTCGGGAACGGTGCAGGCGGGGAACATCCTTCCCAACATGCCCAAGCACAGCGCCTCGCTATGGACCCGCTTCGATCCGTTGACCAAACTCGGCCTAGGCCTCGGCGTGATCCATCAGGGCAAACGCTATGCGGCGACCGACAATGCGGTCGTGATGCCAAGCTACACCCGCGTCGACGCGGCGATCTATTATACGATCGATGATCAGTTCAGCGCCCAGCTCAATGTCGAAAATCTCTTGAACGAGCGCTATTTCCTTTATGCAAACAGCAACACCAACATCACCCCCGGATCTCCCACGGCGTTCAAAATCGGCCTGAACGCGCGTTTCTAGGAAGTGCGCCAATGAGCAGTCATCCCGATCAGACTGTCGCGCGGAGCAGGCGGCCTCCGCGCAGTGTTGCGACGACGGGCTCGAAAAGCGCCGCCGGCGCTCTGCGGGATCGGAGGGCGGCAGCGGCCGGTGCGGCCGTCGAGGCGCAGTTTGCGGCCGGAACGGAAACCATGCCTGCTTTAAAATGGTGGCAGATGTCCACAAACCGCCGCGGTTTCGCGGACGGGCGCCCGGTCAACTTGCCGTTGATGGCGTTGATCATCGCCCTGCACCTCGTCGTGCTGTCGCTCGTCGCCGAGAGCCGCATCCGCATGGCGGCGAAGCCGACCCCGACTCTGGTCGTGTTCGACGTCAAGCAGCTTCTGGCGGCGCCCGCGCTTCCTCCGCCGCCCGAGCCCGCCGCAAGGATGCTCGCCGAACCGACCAGGCCGGTCATCGTCCCGCCGCCGATTGTCCCGCCGCCGATCGTCCCGCCCGCCGCCCCAACGCCGATCGCTGTCGTTGCGCAGCCGCCGCCGCCGCCCGCGCCATCACCGCCTGCACCGCCCTCGACGGTCGCCGGCAACGATCTGAGCGCGACCATGCTTTCGGCCGAGCCGCCGCGCTATCCGGTCGAATCCCGCCGCAAGCGCGAGGAAGGGACGGTCGTGCTTGCGCTGCTGGTCGGGATTGACGGGCGCGTGGCGACGATATCGGTGCAACAGAGCAGCGGCTTTCCGCGACTCGATTCCGCGGCGCTTTCGGCAGTGAAGCGATGGAAGTGGACGCCCAGGACGATCGACGGCACGCCGGTTCAGGTGCGCGGTCTGGTCGAGATTCCGTTCGTCCTCAAGCGGCCCTGACAATGGAAATATCAATGGGCGAGGAAGAGCGGCAGCGGGCTTCGCCTCAGCAGCTCGCGGGTGACGCTCCCGAGCAGCATTTCACGAACTATATTGTGCCCGAACGCGCCGGCGACGATCAGGCCTGAGCCGAATTCCCCGGCAATGGCGAGGATGGTCTCCGCAACCGTCTCGCCTTCGCTGCGGCGCCAGTGGACATCCGCCTGGAGCGCGTAGTGCGACAGATAGTCGGCCGCGCTTGCTGCGGGAAATTCGTCATTGTCACCGTCGACCGAAACGATCCGGATCGACTCCATCTCGCGGAGGAGCGGCACCGCCGCGCGCAGCGCATCGGCAGCCGCGAACGAGCCGTTCCAGGCGATGAGGGCAGACGTTTCGACGGTGAAGGCCGCGCCCTGCCTTGGCGTGGTGAGGACCGGAGGTCGGGCGTTGAGCGCGATCGATGAAACGGGCGGGACCGAATCCTCCGCGCTGAGCAGGATCAAATCGGCTAGCCGCGCATGGCTTACGATCGTTGCCGCAACATCGCCGTACGGGCGAAGCCAGGTCCGTTCCAACCCGGCCTGACCGAGACGAATTTCGATTTTGTCCTGCACATCCTGCGCGGCGCGCTCGATCACGTCCATCGCCTCGGGCACCGTCACCGTCGCCGCCACATCCCCGACCACGAAGGGTGGGGGAAGCACCTGGATGCAGATGACGTGAGCGGCCATGGCATTCGCCAGCGCAATCGCAGTCGCAACTCGCGCGTCGTTACCCGGATCGGCATTGATGTTGAGCAGCAAGGCTCGCATGGCGTGGATCTCTCACGTCGAGCGCGCCCAAATAATCGATCAGGCTTACGGCTCGACGGGCGATGCCGCGGGATGTCGTTGGCGCGCAGCGCGCGTGTCGCATTCCCCCGGCCACGCTTCCATGACGATCGTCAACAATCCGTTGGCACCGAGGATCGAACGAAGCTGCCGGTCCCTCGAAGCTGCCGGTCCCTCGAAGCTGCCGGTCCCTGATCGATGGGCAGCACGGCCGGTGCCGCAATACGCCCGGCCTGCGCCCGCGGGCCGTGCAACGATCAGCTTTTCGGCGGAGACAGACGCTTGGGCGGGCTCGATCGCTTGGCGGCGGTGATGCGCAGACCGTCGATCACCGCCTGGGCGGAGAGCGCTTTGTAGAGCAACACGAAGCCTTGCATGATGATCAGATGGTTGTCCGACGGCGATGCGAAGCTGTCGGCCATCTGCAGCAGATAGGGATTTTCGCCGTGCAGCGTCTCGGTCGCGAGCAAGGTGAAGCGCTCCTCACCGAACTCGCCGATCAGCGTGGTGATCGCGTCCCTGGTGTCGTTCGTGATGCGCGGCACTGTCCTGCCGCGGTCGCGGGAGGCGAGCGCGATGATCCGGTAGAACATCGCGAACCCGGTGAGCACGCGATCAGGATTGTGGCAGTCGCGCGCGTAGCGGGTCGCCATCTCGAGATAAAGGGGATTGTGGGTGAGCAGCTCGTCGAGAATGTCGGCCATGCAGGCTTCGGGCCCGGCATCGTCGAACTCACGAGCCACACGTTCCCAAAAGATCTCATCGACAGGGGGAAGCGCAACCAATTCTCATGCTCCTAGATTACGTCAGCGAGAGCAACAGCTTCCCCTTGTTGCTTTATGCCGTTCCCGCACCGCTTCCACTCGTAGGCGATCCTACGCCCCAAAGGACTACCGTTAGATTACTGGGATCTCGGCCTATTGTGCTCCAGCCCGGGCCAGCGCGCGAGCACGTCGCGGTCGATCTGGTCGACCCTGGTGACTCCGGTCAGCGCCATCGCGGTGCGCATCTCCGCCTCGAACAGGCCAAGCAGGTGCGCGACCCCGGCCTCGCCCCCGCCGGCGAGCGCATAGGCCCAGGCCCGCCCGAGCAACACTCCCTTTGCGCCGAGGCCAAGCATCCTGACCACGTCGAGCCCCGATCGGATGCCGCAATCGGCAAGCACGGTGAGCTGGTCGCCGACCGCGTCGGCAATCTCGGGCAGCACCTGCGCGGTCGAGGGCACGCCGTCGAGCTGGCGGCCGCCGTGGTTCGAGACGACGATGCCGTTCGCACCGAGCCTTGCCGCCTCCCTGGCATCCTCGGTGTCGAGTATCCCCTTGATGATGAGGTCGCCTTTCCACGACTCGCGGATGAAATCGATCTCGGCCCAGGTTACCGATGGATCGAAGCTGTCGCGAAGCCAGCCGAAAAAGTCACCCATTCCGGCCTTTGGGCCGAGCACCGGCGTGAGATTGCCGAGCGTGTGGGGGCGGCCGTGGATGCCGACATCCCAAGTCCAGCCGGGGTGCCGCAAGGCCTGGACGAAGCGCCGCGACCGGCCCTTGATCCCGAACCCGCCGGAAAGGCCCGATCGCTGGTCGCGGTAGCGCGATCCCGCCACCGGCACGTCGACGGTGAACAGTAATGTCGTGCAGCCCTGGTCGCGCGCGAGGGCGAGCAAGTCGCGCATGAAGCCGCGATCGCGGATCATGTAGAGCTGGAACCAGATCGGCTGGTCGACCGCGGACGTGACTTCGGTCAGCGAGCAGGCCGACACGGTTGAAAGGCAAAAAGGGATTCCGGCGGCCTGGGCGGCGCGCGCGGCCTGGCGCTCGCCGCGGCGCGCGAGCAGACCGGCCATGCCGATGGGGCCAAGGGCGATCGGCATCGCCAGTTTCTGGCCGAACAAGTCGGTCGAGGTGTCGATCTGCGAGACGTCGCGCAGGATGCGCTGGCGCAGCTGCACCTTCCGCAGGTCGGAGACGTTCCGTTCGAGCGTCACTTCGTCGGACGCGCCGCCGTCGACGTAGTCGAAGATGAAATGAGGCAGGCGGCGTCTGGCGAGTTCCCGATAGTCGAGCGCTGAAGCGGCCTTCATTTCCCCACCGTGCTTATTGTGTTTTGGCGACATACCGATTGTGTTCGGCATCGAGCGACAATGCAAGGCGGATGGCAGCGGACAAAGAAATGGGCCGCCCCGAAGGGCGGCCCATCCAGTTTTCGATCTGATCGGCTTAGCGGCCGATGTTGATCGTGGTCGTAACCGCGTTGCCGACCGCCGAAGCGGCGATCTGGTTTCCGCTGACGCTGGTCTGAGCACTCTGCATTCCCGAACTGGGGATGCCGACGCCGAAGATGACCGAGCTCGCGGTGGCAGTGATCGCGCCGTTGTTGGTCTGGTTGCTGACCACCGCGCCGCCGGTCGTGCCGCCCGGCATTGCATTGAGCGTCAGGACATTGCTCGCCCTGTTGCCGAAGGCAACCGCATTGACGACGTTGCCGGTCACCGCGACGGTCGACCCGGTCGCAGCCTGGACACCATCAGCATTGAGGATGACGCGGTAGGTCGCGCTGGCCGTCGCCGACACGGAATTGTCGTTGGTCTGCCGGTTGACCATGAGCGCCGGACCCGAAGCCGTGGCGCCGCCCAAGGGAGCAAGCGTCGCGTTGACCGAGTTGTTGCCCGTGGTCCCAACGGTCATCGTGTTGATCGCGTTGTTTCCGCGAGCGATCGCCTCTGTGACGTTGCCGTTGAGGACGATGCCGCCGTTGACCAAAGCCGACTGCTCGGATCCAGTGCCGCCGTTGAGGGAGAGCGTTGCATTGGTCGCGGCCGTGGCCGTGACGTTCGCATCGTTATCCTGACGGTTGCGTAGAGCCGCGCTCGCGGTTTGCGATGCCACCCCGGTCAGCACGACCGAGTTGACCGCCCGGTTCGCATTGACCTCAGCCGTCGTCACGTTGCCGTTCACCGCGACGCTGCCGCCGGTCAGGTTGACGACGAAATCCGTGCCCTCGGCGATCAGCATGTCGATTTCGTTGTTGACGATGGTCGTGGTCGCGTCGCTCTGGATCCAGCCGCGGGAGTCCTGATCGTTGTCGAGGACATGATCGGCATCGCTGCCATCGACGTCCGCAGCGTCAGTGGTAAACCGGCCGCCGCTGATGCTGGTACCGCCGACCTTCAGCGTGTTGATGACGTCGTTCATCCCGGCATAGGCGGCGTTGGTGTTTCCGCTGATCGCGACCGAAGTGCCTTCGCCCTTGAGCGGAGCGAAGAGCTGCAGGTCGGAGCTGGCGTCCACTTCGATATCGCCGTCCTGATCGGACTCGAGCCGGCTGGTGGCGCCATAGCTCTCCTCTCCACCGATGTTGGTGGCGGCGAGGGTGACGGCGTTGGTCGCCGCATTGGCCAGAGCCAATACGGACTGCGTGTTGTCCTTGATCTCGATCTTCGAGTCCGTAGCGGCGAAGTCTGTGTATGTGGTGACGCCGTACGAGCCGAAGATTTCGACCTGAACGTAAGCAAAGTAGTCGTCGCCCGCGTCCTGATCATTGTCGAGTTCGAAATCGGTCTGATCGATCACGATCGCGTTTTCAACCGGGAGATCGTTCTGATCGTAAACCGTCTCGAGGTAAAACCGCGATTCGGCCTCGAGCCGCGTGGCAGAGACGGTCATGCTGTTCGACACGCTGTTGGCAATCGCGTTGGCTCTGGCCGTGTTGTCCGCGATGTGAACCGTTGACCCCGACAGATCGCCTTCAAGATCAACCAAGACTCCGCCGCCGTTCGGACTGCCCAAGTCGCCCGGCAGGCCGGG
>JAQGLH010000314.1 GCA_028293005.1 Alphaproteobacteria bacterium | reverse complement strand
GAGGCCGTTGCCCCTGGACTTTGAGATCTTCTCGCCATTTTCGTCGAGGAACATCTCATAGTTGAATCCTTCGGGAGGACGGCCGCCGAGGATTCGGGCGATCTTTGAGCTCTGCACGACCGAATCGATCAGATCCTTGCCGGCCATTTCATAGTCGACGCCGAGCGCGACCCAACGCAGCGCCCAATCGACCTTCCATTGCAGCTTGGCGCCTCCGCTCAGGATAGACTGCTCGACTGCCTCGTTGCTGGCGGGATCGGTGTAGCGGATCAGGCCCGCGTCAGGATCGATTACGGTGACGGGCACCTGCAGAACCTTGCCGGTGATGCGGCTGATCGGCAGCACCGGCGAATAGGTCCGGCGGCGTTCCTCGCGCAAGGTTGGCAGCATCACGTCCATAATCGCATCGAAGCGCCGGAGCACGATCTTGAGCGCCTCGTCGAACCCGCCCGATCGGTAGCAGTCGCTCGAGGCCATGAACTCATAGTCGAAGCCGAACGCATCGAGGAACTGGCGAAGCAACGCATTGTTGTGGTCGGCATAGCTTTTGTGGCCGCAGCCGAACGGGTCCGGCACTTGGGAGAGCGGCTGATCGAGATGCTCGTGCATCATATCCTGGTGCGGCACGTTGGGTGGGACCTTGCGCATCCCGTCCATGTCATCCGAAAAAGCGATCAGCCGGGTCGGCCAGTCGACCATCTCGGTCAGCGCGTGGCGGACCATCAGGGTGCGAGCGACTTCCTGGAAAGTGCCGAGATGCGGAAGTCCGCTCGGGCCATAGCCGGTCTCGAACACGATGCCCTTCGCGGTCGGGCCGTCGGGATAGCGCTTGAGCAGCTTGCGAGCTTCTTCGTACGGCCAGGCCTTGGCTACCAACGCAGCCTCGCGAAGCGCCTCCATCATCGTCAACTGTTGCCCTTTCGTTCCGCCTGGTCCAGGTGATGCGGATGGCGGTGTCTTTGCCTTATCCTTCGCTCTACGCAACCCACGCCGGCACGTGGCTCGCCGATCCCGACGGAGCGGTGCGCGCGCTCGGCCGCGGCGAGGCGATCGCGATGGCGGCCGATTCGCCGATGATCATGCTCAACGCCCCTTTGGTCGGGCAAAGGCTCGGCTATCCCGAGCTGTCCGGGCTCGACCTGCTCGAGCTGTTCGCCTTCGTCCACCCCGCCCGCTTCGCGGTGCCGACGCCGAAAGGCCTTGCGCACTCGCTTGGCGTCGAGGAGCCGGACGGCGACGCCGCGGCCGCCGTCTTCCTGCGCGAGGCGGCGGCGCATCTGCTCGCCACGCTCGAAGCCGACTGGCCGGAGCGCGAAGGCGCCTGGACGTCGGCGCGTGCGCTGCAGCGGCTGCGCTGGCCATGGGCCGCCGCGGTCGGCGCCCGTTTGAAGGCGCCGGAGCGCGACGAGCGCTGGCTGTTCTCGCGCCTCCCCGAATGGGAAGAAACGCCGCCGCGGCCACAGCCGCGGCCGGTACGAGTGGGCGAGGAGGAGGCGATCGACCGGCTTGCCCGCCTGATTGGTTCGGGTGCGGAAGCGCGCGAAGGTCAGCGCCTCTACACCGCCGCAGCGGCCGGCGTGTTCGCGCCGCGTATCGCGGAGGATTGGCCCAATCTGCTGCTCGCCGAAGCGGGCACCGGGATCGGCAAGACCTTGGGCTATCTCGCGCCGGCTTCGCTCTGGGCGGAAAAAGCGGACGGCGCGGTCTGGGTGTCGACCTACACCAAGGCGCTTCAGCGCCAGCTCGACCGCGAGAGCAGCCGCATCTTTCCCGATCCCGCGCTTCGCCGCGAAAAGGTGGTGGTGCGCAAGGGGCGTGAGAATTACCTTTGCCTGCTCAATCTCGAGGATGCGTTGCAGGGCGGCTTTTCCGGGCGCGCGGCGATCCTCGCCCAGCTCGTCGCGCGCTGGGCCGCGTTCACACGCGATGGCGATATGGTCGGCGGCGACATGCCGGGCTGGCTGCCGAGCCTGTTCCGCCGCGCCGGCTCGACGGCGCTCAGCGATCGCCGCGGCGAGTGTGTCTACGCCGGCTGCCCGCACTACCGGAAATGCTTCATCGAACGCTCGACTCGCGCGAGCGCCGACGCGGACATCGTCATCGCCAATCATGCTTTGGTGATGATCAACGCCGCGCGCGGGCAGGATGGCGGACGCGCGGGCCAGGCGGGGATACCGACCCGGATCGTATTCGACGAAGGCCATCATTTGTTCGACGCGGCCGATTCGACCTTCGCCGCCGCCTTCACCGGCCAGGAAACGATCGAGCTGCGGCGCTGGATCATCGGGCCCGAAGCGAAGGCGCGTGGCCGGCGGCGCGGGCTCGCCGCGCGGCTGACCGACGTCGCCTCCTATGACGAGGCCGGCGCGCTCGCGCTCGAAGCGGCGATCGCGGCGGCGGCGCTGCTTCCCGGCGACGGCTGGCTGCAGCGCATCGCCGAGGGCTTGCCTCTGGGGCCGGTCGAGAAGCTGTTCGCGCAGGTGAGGGGCACCGTCTACGCGCGCGCGTCAGCGCAGGACGCGGGCTATGGGCTGGAGACCGAAATGGCCGAACTCGATGGCGCGATCGTCGAAGCGGCGGCGCCTGCGCTCGAAGCGCTCGAAGCCTTGTTCCGGCCGCTGACCGCACTCGGCAAAAGGCTCGAAGCGGTGCTCGACGACGCGCCCGACTGGCTCGACGGCCAGGCGCGCGCGCGCATCGAAGGCGCGATCGCAGGGCTCGGCTGGCGCGCGCAGATCTTGTCCGCCTGGATCGCGCTCGCGGCGCGGCTCGGCGGCCCCGCCGACCGCGATTTCGTCGACTGGCTCGCGGTCGAGCGCATCGACGGACGCGAATATGACATCGGGCTTCACCGCCGCTGGCTCGATCCCACCCGCCCGCTCGCCGAAACCGTGCTCAAGCCCGCGCATGCCGTGCTCGTCACTTCGGCCACGCTCAAGGGATTCGAAGGCTGGGAAGCGGCCGAGGCGCGCACCGGCGCTGCCCATATCGGCCATCCGCCGCAGCATTTCGCGGGCGAAAGCCCGTTCGATTATGCGGCGAACAGCGAGGTGCTGATCGTCACCGACATCGCGCGCGGCAATATCCCCCAGCTCGCGGCCGCTTACGCCCGGCTGATCGAGGCGTCGGACGGCG
>JAQGLH010000373.1 GCA_028293005.1 Alphaproteobacteria bacterium | reverse complement strand
GAAGATCCAGGGCTGCTGACGTGCAGGGCGCGCTATGTCGCCGACATTGAGATGCCCGATATGATGCACTACGCGGTCCTGCCCAGCCCGATCGCGCACGGCCGCATCACCAGCATCGATGTCGCGGCGGCGGCCGCGATGCCGGGCGTTATATTGGTCTGGACCGGACGTGATGTTCTCGAGAGATGCAGCGGCCTTCCCGCGACGATGGATATTCCCGGTTTCGTCGGCACGGTGCAGCCCGTGCTCGCGGACGACGAAATCTGCTTCGCGGGCGAGGGCATCGCCGTAGCCGTCGCCACGACGCGCGCGCTCGCCGAAGACGCGCTGGAAAGGATCGTCGTCGGTTTTGAGGACTATCCGATCGTCGGTGACGTCGACGCTGCCAAGACGGCGGACAATCTGGCCAACGCCAAAGTTCCGCGCAACCTGCTCTACTACAGCGATCGTCTCAGCGACGACGTCGAGACTGCTTTCGCGCAGGCGGCGGTCAAGGTCGAAGGCTGCTTCCGCACGCCGCGCGTCAATGCCTCACCGATGGAGCCGAGGGGTTTCGTCGCGCGCTACGAATGGACGACCAAGACGCTGACCTGCTGGTCGGCCACGCAGATGCCCAATCTGATCAAGACCCTGCTCGCGATGTTCCTGAACTTCCCCGAGCAGAATCTGGAAGTGATCACGCCATTCGTCGGCGGTGGTTTTGGCCAGAAGGCGCATCTTCATACCGAGGAAGCGCTCGCCTGCTTGCTGTCGATCGAGCTTGGCCGGCCGGTGAGCTGGATCGAGGACCGGCAGGAAAATCTGCTCAGGGCGCCACAGGCCAAGCAGCAGGTCAATGAGATGACCCTGGCCTTCGACGCCGAGGGCAGGATCCTCGCGATGCGCGATAGCGTCACCACCGATGCCGGCGCCTACAACACGATCCCGTGGACCGCGTTGATCGAGGGCCATTCCGGCATCCTCGTCGTGACCGATCCTTATCGGGTGCCGGCCCTGGCGATCGAAAGCCACTCGCTGGTCACCAATAAATGCCCAATCGGCGCCTATCGCGGCGTCGGCTTCACCGGACCGGTGCTTGCCCGCGAGGTGCTGCTGGACCGCGGCGCGCGCGCGCTGGGGATCTCGCCGTTCGAGATCCGCCGCCGCAATGTGCTTCGCCGTGAGGATTTCCCCTATGTTTCGAGAGTCGGGCACACCATCCGCGAAGGCACTTTCCTCGAGACGGTCGATAAGCTCGAGGAGATGATAGACTATCCGGCGTTCCTCGAACGCCAGGCCGCGGCGCGCAAGCAAGGTCGCTATCTGGGCCTCGGACTCTCGATCTTCAGCGAGCCGACTGGAATCGGGACGCGCACGATGCATTTCCTCGACTCGCCGATCACCTCGCACGACACCGCCACGGTGAGAGTCGAGCCGACCGGCAAGGTGACCGTGACGACGGGGATCGTCACCGCCGGTCAAGGCCACCACACCACGCTCGCCCAGATCGCGGCGGATGCGTTCGGCCTGCCGGTCGAGGATGTCACGATCAACATGGGCTCGACCAAGCATTCGGTCGGCTTCGGCACCGTTGCCAGCCGCTCGGCGGTGATTGGCGCCGGGACGATCGGGCGCGCCGCCGAAATGGTGCGCGCGAAGATGCGCAGCGTAGCGGGCCGGCTGCTCCAGGCAGAAGCCGACGACCTCGAGATGAGCGAGGGAATGGTCCATGTGCGCGGCGATCCCGGACGCGGGATGCCGTTCGCGCAGGTCGTCGGCGCGATCTATTTCGCCGATGCGACACACCCCGAAAATTTCGACCCGGCCTTGGAGGCGACCGCCGCCTACGATCCCGCCGACATCATCCTCGCCAATGGCGGCCATGCTGCGATCGTCGAGGTCGACATCGAGACCGGCCTGGTCAGAGTCGACAAGATGTACGCGGTCGAGGATTGCGGCCAGATGATCAACCCGACGGTGGTCGAGGGCCAGATCCGCGGCGGCGTCGCACAGGGCATCGGCATGATCCTGCTCGAGGAATTGATCTACGACGCCAATGGCCAGCTCGTCACCGCGACGTTGCAGGATTATCTGCTGCCGACCGCGGACGACATTCCCGACATCGAGATCGCGCATCTCAAGACGCCATCGAATCTGGTGCCGGGAGGCATCAAGGGGATGGGCGAATCGGCGATGATTTCCTCGCCTGCCGCGGTCGCCGGCGCGGTCAACGACGCGCTGGCGTGCCTGGGCATCTCGATCGAACAATTTCCTGCCTCGCCGCAACCGATGTTCGATGCGATGTCCGCAGCCGGCATAAGCCGGTGAGCGTGTGCTGTTGCAAGGAGCGGCTGCCGTGAATTTCAAATACAGCTTCAGATTGCCCGTTCCGGCCGACCAGGCGTGGACGACGTTGCTCGACCTGCGGCGGGTGGCGCCCTGCATGCCGGGCGCGGCGATCGAATCCGGCGAAGGCGACGATTATGTCGGCCGGGTCAAAGTGAAGATCGGGCCGATCGAAATGACCTATCGCGGCGATCTGCGCTTCATCCAGCGCGACGACGAGACTCGCAGGCTCAAGGTCCAAGGCACCGGCAGGGAGATTCGCGGCGGCGGCGAGGCCAAGGTCGTCTCGGCAATGCACGTTCGCCCCGTAGACACGACGTGCGAGGTCTCGATCGACAGCGAATATACGCTCAGCGGCAAGGCGGCGCAGTTCGGCACCGGCATGATCGACGAGATCGGCGCGAAGCTGATGAAGGAATTCGTGACCCGCCTGGAGCGGCTCTTGCTCGACGATGGCCAGCCTGGCGCGGCGGGGCTCGATCCGGGTGCGAACGCCACTCGCTCCACAACCGGCCGGACACCGATTTTCGCCACCTCGAAACCCGCTCCCGCCGACGGGCCCGCTCTCGGCGCGCTGCGCACGCCGCGGCTTGATGATAATGAGGCGCTGGATCTCGTCGGCCTCGCGTGGGGCCCGGTCGTCAGTCGCGCCATACCGATCATCAACCTGGTGCTCTCGATATGGATCATCATCTGGCTGATGGTCTTCGACCGCTAGGGCATTGCGCGAAAAGGTGGGTACCGGCTT
>JAQGLH010000369.1 GCA_028293005.1 Alphaproteobacteria bacterium | reverse complement strand
CCGGGCGTGAGCTCGAACTCTATTTCCAGCCTTTGTTCGACCTCGAGACGGACCAGATCAATGCCTTCGAGGCGCTGCTGCGCTGGAATCACCCGACGCGCGGGATCATCTCTCCGCTCGAATTCATCCCGATCGCCGAAGAGACCGGGCTGATCGTGCCGATCGGCAATTGGGTGATCCAGGAAGCCTGCCGCCACGCGCGCAGCTGGCCGGATTCGGTCCGGGTTGCGGTCAACGTCTCCTCGATCCAGTTCCGCAAGGCGGGGCTTGCCAATACGGTGCTGCAGGCGCTCGCGACGAGCGGCCTGGAACCGAGCCGCCTCGAGATCGAGATCACCGAGTCGATCTTCCTCGAAAGCTCCGAGGAGACGCTGGCCGTGCTCCATTCCTTGCGATCGCTCGGGATCAAGATAGCGCTCGACGATTTCGGTACCGGCTACTCGAGCCTGAGCTATCTGCAGAGCTTCCCGTTCGACAAGATCAAGATCGACCGCTCGTTCATCCAGGAATTGCTCAATCGTCCCGGGGCATCGGCGATCGTCCAGGCGATCATCGATCTCGCCCATGCCCTGGGCATGGAAACGACCGCGGAAGGCGTCGAGGACAGTGGCCAACTGGCCAAGCTGCGCCTCCACGGCTGCTCGTCGGTGCAGGGCTTCCTGTTCAGCCGGCCGGTCAATGCCAAGGCCGCGCTGAGCCTGCTCAAGTCGGCGAGCGGGCAGCGGCGAGTCGCCTGACCGAGCCTGAAGTGGTTAGCGGGGATTAGTATTTCTACCGCATCGCTCCTTTCCTCCCCGTTTACCTGATTGGGCGTCAATGGGAGCGCGGGTGGGCTTGGCGACGATCGCGAGGCCCGAAGATGACTGAATATATCCCAAGCGGCGGCGAGAACGGTTTGGCGGCGCTTGCCACCGCTCCGAACGAACCGGCGACCGGACGGCCGCTTGCGCCGCTGCTGCTGGTGATCGACGACGACAGCATGGTCGGTCGCTTCATCACGCATGCCGCCGAGGAATGCGGCTTCAGGACGTCGCGCACCACCTCCGCCGAAGCGTTCAGCCGCTCACTGCGCGAGCACAGGCCGGATGCCGTCGCGGTCGACCTGTGCGTGCCCGGCTCCGACGGGATCGAGATCATCCGCCTGCTCGCCGAGGAAAAGTATCGCGGTTCGGTGATCATCATCAGCGGGCTCAACCGGCGCATCCTCGACGCCGCGCTTCGCCTCGGCGAGGCGCTCGGGCTCAGCATGGCGCCGCCGCTCGCGAAGCCGTTCCGTTTCGACGAGCTCGCCGACCGCCTCGAGCGGGCCGCACCGGGGGTCGCGCAATGATCGCGCTGCCCAACGAGGCCGAAATCGCCGCCGGGCTGGAGCTCGCCGCCGATCGCAACGAGCTGTTCATGCTTTATCAGCCCAAGATCTGCGTCGAGAACGGCGAGCTCGCCGGGGTCGAGGCGCTGATGCGCTGGCACAGTGGCGAATTCGGACTGCTGCTCCCTTCGCTGTTCATCCCGATCGCCGAACGTTCGGGGGCGATCGACGTGATCACCGACTGGGGACTGCGTCGCGTGCTGCGCCAGTGGGTGGATTGGCGCGATCAGGGGCTGAAGACGAACGTCGCGTTCAACCTGTCGGCGTTGAGCTTGCGCGACGTCTATTTCCCCGATTACCTGCAACGGCTTTGCCACATCGAAGGCATGCCCTGCGATCATCTCACGATCGAGGTCACCGAAGGGGCGACGCAGCATGCCCTGCGCCTGCTCGACACGATCACCCGCTTCAGGATCAAGGGCATGAACGTCGAGCTCGACGACTTCGGCACGGGCTATTCGTCCCTGCTCCAGCTCCGCCAGCTCCCCTATACCGCGCTCAAGATCGACAGCAGCTTCGTCGGCGACGCAGCCGACGACGCCGAGGCGCGGCTGATCGTCAAGACGGTGATCGAGCTGGCGCACGGCCTCGGCCTTACCGCGACCGCGGAGGGCGTCGAGCGACGCGAGACGCTCGAGCTGCTGCGCGAGCTTGGCTGCGACCAGGCGCAGGGCTTCCTGATCAGCGAGCCGCTTGCACCAACCGAGCTGGTTCCCTGGCTGATGCAGTCGGCCGGGCCATGGCGTGAGCTCTACAGCGCCGAGGCCGGGCACGATCAAGGCAAGGACGAGCGCGACTTCGCGCCCGATCCGCCGAGCGCACGCCGACCATCATCGACTTCGCTCCACTAAGCGTCGCGGCGCCCTGCTCTAGCGTAGCAAGCCGCGGGCGCGCATCTGATGCGCATAGGCGAACAGCGCGATCGCAACTGCCCAAATCGCCGCGGTCATCGCCAGCATCGACCCGCTCCTGAGATCGACCGGCAGCGCCGAGAGACCATGCTGATAGATGGTCGCCACCACCAGGCCGAGAAGCGACAGGCCGAATGCGAATTCGGCATGGCGGCTGCGTGCGAGCAGCAGCAGCGAGCCGGCCACTCCGCCCCAGACACCAAGCGCCCAGGCCGCTTCCATCCACCCCGGGAATGACTGGAAATAGAGGCGATCTGCCTCGCTGAATTGAGCGAGATAGGCGCCATTTTGCGTTTGGGTCATGATGTAGTCGAACGCGCCGAACGCGTTCCACAGCAACGACACTATGCCGACGATCCACAGATGCACCGGCGTACGAGCCACAATGTCCATCGTCCCCTCCTCTACCGAGATCCCGGTCTTCGTCATCGAAGGCCGAGCAGAATCGCATGCATCGCGGGGGTTGGCAAGTTGGGCCGCAGGCGTAACGACCGGACCAGGCGCCGGCGAGCACGATGCGCTGGCGACGCCCGTCGCCGGCAATCGCGCGCCAAAAAACGATCGACCGCGCCCGCACGTCCGGGGCCAGCGAACGGCAAGTTGATCATGTCCTTCGCCGCTCGCGCTGCTACGGTTCGGACATGCTCGACCGTCGAACCACGATGCAGGGGCTTGGCGCGCTTGTCGCGGCACTTGCGCGGCCCGCTTC
>JAQGLH010000344.1 GCA_028293005.1 Alphaproteobacteria bacterium | reverse complement strand
TCAAGCGTCTGCTTCCCTTGACGGCGGTACTCGCCGCCGGAGCCTGGCTGCTCAACAAATATCTCGCCGGCCGGCCCAAGAGCTTCGCTTATGAAGGCGCGACCTATGTCCGGCACCCCGACGGCCGCTTCACCAGCATCGCAGGCGCGCCGGTGATCAGTCCGCAACTCGAGAAGGTCAAAGCGCATTGGGCGAATCAGGACTGAGGCTCAGGGCCGCGCCGATTTGATCGCGAAGCCGGGCGGTGCTCGGTTTTCGACATGGCCTTCATGGTACATGTCCATGACGAGCTCGGCCTTGACCGCGCCGCCAATTCCGCAATCGACCAGATAGGAAGCGACGATCGATCCGAACGCCCCTATACCAGCTGCGGTCCGGGCGCCGACCGCGGGTGGAGAGCCGTCGGCGCAGCGCAGCCGCGCGAGATAGGCCCGCTCGCCTTCGGGCCCGCCGACGCGGATCGGGTTGTCCCGGCTGCCGAGCGGATGGCGATCGGCAGCTGCGATCTCGCGGTCCAGTTCCTCGTCGCTGGTGCCGATGCCGACGCCGTCGAGAAGCGCGCGCGGCGTCGGCGATTCCTCGCGCGGCGGCTTGAGGGCGGAAGCGGGCGCCGCCAGCAGCGCCGCTGCCGCCAGTGGGATCAGCAGGGTTGGAAGCGAGCGAGGGGCCATGACGACGCTGATAGCGGTTCGGCCGCGGCAGGGGAAGTTGCTCGCGGCTAATGGAAATCGCGGCTCCGGGTTGTGATCAGTCATGACAAGGGGTTTCATAAAGATAGTCTGGCGATGGAAGCGGTCAGGCAACATGGTGGGCGAATGTTTTATCTGGATGGCGGTAGCTCGGTAAAATGGGACAAACTTCGGCGCTTTGTTTCGGTGTACAAGCGCATCTGCGTTATCGCTGATACACAAAAGGGACCATTCATCTACCGAGTGACTTATTCCGACCGAATCATACGCCAGAAGGGTTTTTGACGATGGCCAACGACAAAACCCAAGCCGACAAGTGCAAGCAAGCCGCTCGCAAGCTTGAATGCGACGATGATGATCAGCGCTTCAAGGATCGGCTCAAGAAACTAGTGAGGCATAAGCCGGTGGGGAAGCCAGAATGATCTTGGCTGCACTGGCTCTGCTCTCAGCGCCTTACATGCTCGGCTGGACCGATGAAGCGGGGCGGCAAGTATCGCAGCGCTATCGTTCGGAAGAAGCATGCGAGCGTGCTCGCTCAGTCGTTCAGCGGCGGATGGACAAATATCATCGGCAGCGAGAGAGGGTTGCCCGCAACCGAGGATGGAAGGGAACGAGTTGGGCAATTCTCCCTTACTGCCTCCCGGCCCCCAGAAATCGCGCGGGTTTGTAAACTACGCAATCGCCTGTTGTTTCGGTGATTTCGGAGTCGTCAGGTGATTCCACGTGACTTGAAGTCACTCTAATGGAAATCGCGGCTCTTGACCGGAATCACGCCCTCGTCACAGCGTGCGCCGTGCGGCGCGGGATAGAGATGGCGCGGCCGGTGCTTCCAGCGCTCGCGCGGATCGGGCGCGCCGCCGTGCGTGGCGCCGTCGCCGGGCGACGGACGATGGGGGAAATCGAGCGCCCCGACCGAATGAAGCAACGGCGTATGATCCTCGAGGCGATCGGCGATGATGTGGATCACCTCGCCCTCGCGCTGCAGCCTGCCCTTGACGCTGATCATCGCGGCGGAAAGCACGATCCGCCGCTGCGCCTCGAATTTCTGCTGCCAGATGATCGCATTCGCCACCCCCGTCTCGTCCTCGATCGTGACGAAGGTGACGTTGGTCGAGCCCGGCCGCTGGCGGACGAGGATGATTCCGGCGACCTCGACCCAGCGGCCGTCCTTGATATGGCGCAAATCGGCGCAGGCGACGATGCCGCGCCGCTCGAGCTCGGGACGAAGGAAGGCGAGCGGGTGAGCACGCAGCGAAAGCTGGGTGCTGCGATAATCCTCGACCACCTCGCGCCCGTCGCTCATCCGGCTCAACGCCACCTCCGGCTCGTGCATCAGCGCGCCCTCGCGCCGGTCGGCCGCCGCGAACAACGGCAAGGGCGTCTCGCCGAGCCCGCGCACCTGCCACAAGGCTTGGCGGCGATCCACGCCGAAAGAGGCGAACGCGTCGGCATCGGCAAGCTTCTCGAGCGCTGCGACCGGAACCCCGGAGCGGCGCCAGACATCCTCGATCGAGCCGAACGGCGCTTCGTCGCGCACCGCGAGGATGCGCGCGGCATGATCGTTGGAGAGGCCCTTCACCTGGCGCAGGCCAAGGCGGACCGCGAATGATTGCCCTCGCAGCGGAGCCGCCCCTCCACCGCTTCGCGGTCCCCCTCCCCGTGCCGGGGAGGATATTTCCTCCAAGGTACAATCCCAGCGGCTCGCCTGGATGCACACCGGCCGCACCTCGACTCGATGGTCGCGCGCGTCGCGGACGATCTGGGCGGGGGCGTAGAAGCCCATCGGCTGGGCGTTGAGCAACGCCGCGCAGAACACGTCGGGATGATGGCATTTCATCCATGACGAAGCGTAGGCGATCTTGGCGAAGCTCGCCGCATGGCTCTCGGGAAAGCCGTAACTGCCGAAGCCTTCGATCTGCTTGAAGGTGCGCTCGGCGAAATCTCGGCTGTAGTCGTTGCCGACCATTCCCTCGACCAATTTGTCGCGGAACCCGCTGACCCCGCCGGTCTGCTTGAACGTCGCCATCGATCGCCTCAGCGCATCGGCCTCGGCGGGCGTGAAGCCGGCGCCGACGATCGCGACCTTCATCGCCTGCTCCTGGAACAAGGGCACGCCGAGCGTCTTGCGCAGCACCGTCTCGAGTTCGAGCTTGGGATATTCGGGCTTCTCCTTGCCCTCGC
>JAQGLH010000322.1 GCA_028293005.1 Alphaproteobacteria bacterium | reverse complement strand
TTCGTGGCGCAAACGCGCGCGACCCCGGCTGTAGACGAGGAGCATTTCCGGCTGCTTAGCGGCTTCAACGACATCTTTGTCAGCATCGCCGCGATTATCTTGCTGGTCGCGGTCACTTGGATCGGGCGCGCGCTTCAGCCAGGCGGAACATGGTCGCCAATCCCGGGCCTGTTCATTGCCGCAACCGCTTGGGGCCTTGCCGAGTTCTTCACCCGCAAGAGGCGCATGGCGTTGCCGAGCATCATTCTGTTGCTCGCCTTCGTGGGCGGCATTTTCTTTGCATCGCTGTCCACCCTCTCCGAACTGGGCGGCCAAGAGAGCCTCGATGGACGCGCGGGCGCATTGGTCTACGGCGGGGCCGCGGCGCTCACCGCCGCAGCCGCCTGGTTTCACTGGCGCCGGTTTCGCGTTCCGATCACGGTCGCGGCCGGGGCCTCTGCGATCGTCGGACTTCTGCTGGCGCTGATCGGTTCCATCATCGGCGACTCGCCGGCGACGCGCGATGTCATGCTGGGCTTTGGCTTGGCGCTGGGCGTTGCCATGTTTCTGTTCGCGATGCGGTGGGATTCGACCGATCCGCTCCGCCAGACAGGTCGATCGGACGTCGCCTTCTGGCTGCATCTGCTGGCTGCGCCGCTGATCGTGCATCCGGCGTTCGTACTGCTCGGCCTGACTTCCGGTGATGCCAGCACGCTCGAAGCGCTGGTCGTCCTGCTGCTTTACGTCGCGCTTGGTATCGCGGCGCTTGCGGTCGATCGAAGGGCGCTTCTGGTCTCCGCGCTCGCTTATGTGCTGTACGCGCTCAACAGCCTGTTCGAGAACAATGGCGTGGTCGAATTGAGCGTCGCATTCACCGCCCTCGTGATTGGATCGGCACTGCTTTTGCTCTCGGCCTTTTGGCACTCGGCGCGGCACGCGATCGTCGCTGCCCTGCCCGCAGCGATTCAGGCCAAGCTGCCCGCGCTCGACCGGCCGGTCCCCGTCCAGCGGGTCGCGGACCCCGCGTCGAGCTAGCCCCTCTGCTCGGGCAGGTAAGTGTCCTCGACGAAGTCGGAAAAGCGCGTGATCTTGGCCTCGAAGCGGAGCTTGACCTTGCCGGTGGCGCCGTGGCGCTGTTTGGCGACGATCAGCTCGGACAGGCCGTAGACGCGCTCCATGTCGAGCTTCCACGTATCGTAAGCATCGTGGACCTTCGCGTCGTCACCGTCGATCGGCCGCTTCGGCTCGCGCGAGGCGACATAATAGTCCTCGCGATAGACGAACAGGACGATGTCGGCGTCCTGCTCGATCGAGCCGGATTCGCGCAAATCGGAAAGTTGCGGGCGCTTGTCCTCGCGCTGCTCGACCGCACGGCTGAGCTGCGACAAGGCCAGCACCGGCACCTGCAGCTCCTTGGCAAGCGTCTTGAGCCCACGGCTGATCTCGGAGATTTCCTGGACCCGGTTTTCGCTGCCGTTGCGGCCGGTCCCCTGCAGCAATTGCAGATAATCGACCACGATCAGGCCGATCCCCCTCTGCCGCTTGAGGCGGCGTGCGCGCGTGCGCAGCGAGGCGATAGTGAGGCCGGGCGTATCGTCGATGTAGAGCGGCAGTGATTCGAGGTCGGCGGCAGCACGTGCGAGATTGCGGAAATCCTGCTGGCTGATCTTGCCCATGCGCAAATTTTCCGAGCTGATCCCCGATTGCTCGGCGAGAATACGCGTCGCGAGCTGATCGGCCGACATTTCGAGGCTGAAGAAGGCGACCGCCGCGCCGGCCGACTTTTCGGGCGCAATGCCGTCCTCCTGGTCGCGTATCCACCTTTGCGCCGCGTTGAACGCAATGTTGGTGGCGAGCGCGGTCTTGCCCATGCCGGGACGCCCGGCGAGGATCAGCAGATCGCTGTGATGAAGCCCGCCGGTCTTCGCGTTGACGGCCTCGAGCCCGGTGGTGATGCCCGAAAGGCCGCCGCCCGAATTGAGCGCCTTTTCGGCCATTTGCACCGCGAGCCGGGTCGCCTGCGCGAAGCTCTTGACCGACCCGTCGCCGCCGCCCTCCTCGGCGACGCGATAGAGCGCCGCCTCGGCGCCTTCGATCTGGCTCTTGGGATCGACCTCGGCGCTGGTGTCGAGCGCGCTTTCGACCATCTCGCGGCCGACCCCGACCAGGGCGCGCAGCAACGCGAGATCGTAGATCTGGCCGGCGAAGTCGCGCGCGCCGATGATCGCCGCGCCGCTGCCGGTGAGCTGCGCGAGATAGGCCGGACCGCCGAGCTCCTTCATTTCCTCGTCGGCCTCGAACAACGGCCGGAGCGTCACAGGGTTGGCGATCATGTTGCGATCGATCAGCTTCAGGATCTGCTCGTAGATCCGCCCATGCAAAGGCTCGAAGAAATGATCCGGCCGCAGCTTGAGCTGGATGTCCTCCGCAATCCGATTATCGATCATCAGCGCGCCGAGCAGCGCCGCTTCCGCCTCGACATTCTGCGGGAGCGAGGGCGACTGGCTGTGCGGCGGTTCGACCAGAGCGAGTGAGGCGGCGAGCGGTGTGACCATGACAGCACTTGTAACCTTTTGCGGACCGGACCGACAGGCCTGGCCGCGGCGAAGCCGATGTTTGGCGTGGATTTTCGTGTAGGGGGCTGTGGATAAGCCGCTTCTCCCCGGCTACAGCAGGCCATGGCCGAGCCGCGCATTATCGACATCAAGCTCGACGAACGCACCATCATTAGCCGCAACACGGACATCGAGCACGAGCGGCGCGTCGCGATCTTCGACCTGCTCGAGAAGAATTACTTCTGCCCGGCCGGCTACGATGGGCCGTTCAAGATCCTGATCCGGATCGAGGACGATCGGCTGGCGATCGACCTTCACGATTCCGCCGGCGATCCGCTCGACGTCATCCGCATCGGCCTGGCGCGCTTCCGTCGTGTCGTCCGCAACTATTTCGCGATCTGCGAAAGCTATTTCAAAGCCGTCCATTCGGACGCCCCCAAGGGCATCGAGACGGTCGACATGGCCCGGCGCGCGATCCACAACGACGCCGCGGAAATGCTCCAGGAAGCGCTCGCCGGCAAGATCGACGTCGATTTCGATACCGCGCGCCGCCTGTTCACATTGATCTGCGTGCTTCACATCAAATAAGATGGTCCTCTCCGCGCCGGGGAGCACTCCCCGGCTTGCCTCCTTCCATCATAACAGCGAAAGACATCGCCTCATGAGCATCATGGCTGACAGATGGATTCGCACGCGGGCGCTCGAAGATGGCATGATCGAGCCGTTCGTCGACAGCCAGCGGCGCGAAGGTACGATCAGCTACGGCCTTTCCTCCTACGGCTATGACGCGCGTGTCGCAGACGAGTTCAAGATCTTCACCAATGTCGACAATGCGATTGTCGATCCGAAGAATTTCGCCTCGAACAGCTTCGTCGACCGCAAGACCGACTGCTGCATCATCCCGCCGAACAGTTTCGCGCTCGCGCGGACGATCGAATATTTCCGCGTGCCGCGCGACGTGCTCGTGATCTGCCTCGGCAAATCGACCTATGCGCGCTGCGGGATCATCGTCAACGTGACGCCGCTCGAGCCCGGCTGGGAAGGCCATGTAACGCTGGAGTTCTCCAACACCACTCCGCTTCCCGCCAAGGTCTACGCCAACGAGGGCGCCTGCCAGTTCCTGTTTCTGCAGGGCAACGAGCCATGCGAGACGAGCTACGCCGACCGGGCCGGCAAATATATGGGCCAGCGCGGCGTGACCCTGCCGAAGCTCTAGCGTCGCCGATGTCCAATCTCGCCACCGTCGCGATCCGGCCCTTCGTCCCCGGCGGCAAGGATTATGCGCTGTCGAAAGCCTTCTACCAGGCGCTGGGCTTCACCGTGGATTTCGACGTCGGCGAGGCGGCCGGGCTTTCCTGCGATTCCGGGGGCTTCCTCCTCCAGAATTACTGGCACGAGGGCTGGGCCGCCAATTTCATGATGCAGCTGCTGGTCGAGGATCTCGACGCATGGTGGGCGCATATCGAGGCGCTCGACCTGCCGGGGCGGTTCGGCGTGCAGCCGCCGCGGCCGCCGGCGCTGCAGCCCTGGGGGCTGATCGTCGCCTACGTCTTCGGACCGAGCGGCGAATTGTGGCATATCGTTCAGAGCGACGAAGAGACGGGGACGAGGGAA
>JAQGLH010000312.1 GCA_028293005.1 Alphaproteobacteria bacterium | reverse complement strand
GAGCCGTCCCAGGATCGAGACGGCGGCGACGCTGTTGAAAGGGGAGCCGCCAAGGTTATGGGTGAGGCCGAGATCGGCCCGGCTCTGCTGACGCTCGCCGGCCCGGCCAAGCAGCTGGTTGTAGACTTCGTAGGCCATGCGGAGGCCGGTGGCGCCGACCGGATGGCCGAAGCATTTGAGGCCGCCGTCCACCTGTGCCGGCAAGGCGCCGCCGCGGTCATAGCGGCCCTCGAGGATGTCGAAGGGCGCGCATCCTTCATCGGAGAGGCCGAGATCCTCCATCGTGACCAGCTCGGTCACCGAGAAGCAGTCATGCACTTCAGTGAAGCTCAGCTCAGCCCGCGGGTCGCGGATGCCTGCCTCCGCATAAGCGCGCCGGGCGGCGACGCGGGTGTTCCGGATCGAGGCGCCGTCCCAATCCTTATGCTGCATCTCCCAGCCGTTGCTGGCGGCAAGCTGGATCGCCTTCACCGTGACGAGCTCGGTTTTCCCGAGCCCGCGGGCGATGTCTGGCGTCGTGACGATCGCCGCGGCGGCACCGTCGGAGACGCCACAGCAATCGAACAGGCCGAGCGGATCGGCGATCATCGGCGCGCTGAGGATCGCATCCATCGAAACGGGCTTGCGCAGGTGCGCCTTGGGATTGAGGGCGCCGTTCTGGTGGCTCTTCCACGACACGTGCGCCATTGCGCGCTTCAGGTCTTCGGGAGCGATACCGTGCTTGGCGGCATAGGCGCCGGCGAGCTGGGCGAAGGTCCCGGGCGCGGAGCCGTAAGGCATCCAGAGATCGTTCGCCAAGCCCTTGGTCCTGATCGGCAGGCCGCCATAGCCAGTGTCCTTGAGCTTCTCGACGCCGAGGGCCAGCGCGACATCGCAAGCTCCGGCCGCGACAGCGTAGACCGCTGCCCGCAGTGCTTCCGTACCGGTGGCGCACATATTTTCGACCCGCGTCACCGGGATCGTTTCGAGCCGCAAGGCGTGGGCGAGGGGCAAGGCCGAATTGCCGACATTGATGTCGTCGAGCGCGTTGCCCATCCAGGCTGCCTCGATCGCGCCGCGCTCCACGCCCGCATCAGCCAAGGCTTCCTCGAACGCCTCGACCATCAGGTCCTCGGCGCCCTTGCTCCAATGTTCCCCGAAGCGGGTGCAGCCCATGCCGGCGATAACGACGCGGTCGCGAATGCCGTCGGCCATGTTCAGCCCTCCAGCGCCGGCCGGACGGCGGGAGCGGCCTTCCAGAAATAGGTGCGGAAGCCGCGCCGCCGCTCGAGCGCCTTGATGCGGAAGCGCATCGCCAGCGGATCGCCCACCTGGAGCTGGTCGTCTTCCACGTCCGTATATTCCATGGGCAGTCGGGCACCATTGTCGAACTGAACGAGACCGAAACGGAAGGGCGGATCCGGCGTGAAGTTCAGCCGGTCAGCCGTGATCGACGCCACCTGCGCCGGCTCGTCGGCAAGCCGGAGGTCGGCGAGCGGCGCCGGTGCGCCCCCCGTGACGGGAATTCGGCTCTTCGGGAACTGCACGCTGCCCTGCCCGTCACGCCCGCCGATGAAGCCGACGCTGTCGCGGCCATGCCGCTCCATCACGCTCGCCTGCGCTTTCTGCTCGAATTCGGCGCGGATGCCCCAGTCGAGATCGAGCGATCCGGCGAGGCTAAGGAAGCGTATGTAATCCGTCAGGGGAGCGCCTTGGGCCAAGGCGGCTGCCGCGCTCCCGGCGCCAGGAAGCTCGCCTTCCACCTCGAAGATCAGGACGTCGCAGCCGCTACCGAATCCAGCGAGCAGGATCTTGTCTCCAGTCGTCGCGCGGTGCAGCGCTAAGGCGAGCGCGAACAGAGGATGCACGGCACCAGAGTCGCCGGCGCTTTCTGCGAGTTCCGTCGCCGCATTCGGGGCTCGCATGCCGAGCGATTTGCTAAGCATGGTGTAGCTCCCGGCGACGGGCTCGGCGACGGCGGCGCCGGCAAGATCGGCCGGCGCGACTCCGGCGGCCGCGCAGGCATCCTGAATGGCAGGAGCGATTATCTCGTGAGTAGCGACCTCTCGCACAAAGCGCTCTTCGGCCTGGTAGGGCATGGGATGGTCGCGGGACGCGTACACGTCGACAAAGTCATGGCTGAGGGAGGCGCCGCCGATCAGCCGGACTGGACCCTCGCTGCCGCAGCGAACGGCCGCGCCGGCGTCTCCAAAGGCGAGCTGGGCGGAGCTCCCGGCTTTGGTAGGTCGACGCTCGCCGCTCACGACCAGCGTCTCCCGCCCGCTTTCAAGCGAGCGGAGCAAGGCGGAGACGCCGCAACGACGCGAGCCAGAGACGTCGATGCTGCGAGTCGATCGCGGCAAAGCGAGAGCATCGATCACGAGCGGCGCCTGCGCCCGCTCAAAGAATGGCGACGACGTCGAAGCGAAGATCACATCGTCCACCCTTGCACCCCGGGCCGCGATTCGGGCGGCCTCGACGCCAAGCGTGAGAGCGTCCTCATCCCAGCCCGCGACCGCGCGCCGGCCCTTGTGCGAGCCGCCGAGTCCCGACCAGCGCAGCGCGGCCGCGGCCGCACGCCGATCCAGCCGGAGCAGCGGCAGATAGGCACCGATCGCGCTGATCCTGCCGTCGGGCATCCGTTCGCCTCTCCCTTCGCATCCGCCATTTACCGGGCTGTGGACATTCACGTCTTGCAGGTAGCGAATTCCTCGCATATCGTAAAGACACCGAACGACATATATTCGGCTTGGAGTGGTGGATGATCGAGCGCAGGCTGTTCCAGGAAGAGCATCGCATGTTCCGCGAGACGGTCCGCCGTTTCATCGAACGCGAGATCGTTCCCTATCACGAACAGTGGGAGCGGGATGGGGTGGTCCCGCGCGAGCTATGGTTGAAGGCGGGCGCGGAGGGGTTGCTCTGCTGTACGGTCTCGGAGCGCTATGGCGGCCTCGGCCTAGACTATCTCTTCGACGTGGTCGTGTTCGAGGAGCTGTGGCGAGTCGGCGCGAGTGGGCCGGGCTTCCTCATTCATACCGACCTCGTCGCCAGCTACATCAGCTCGTTCGGTACGGAAGAGCAGAAGCAGACCTGGCTGCCGAAGATGGTGCGCGGGGAGGCGATCGGATCGCTGGGCATGACCGAGCCGCACGCTGGGTCCGACCTCAAGGCGATTCGGACAAAAGCCGTTCGCGATGGTAACGACTTCGTGATCAATGGTCAGAAGGTGTTCATCTCGAACGGACAGCTTTGCGACATTCTCGTCCTCGCCACGAAGACGGACAGCGAGGCGGCGGCGAAGGGCGTGACGCTCTTCCTCGTCGAAGGAGATCGCCCAGGCTTCACCCGCGGACGCAACCTCGAGAAGCTGGGGATGAAGGCGCAGGACACGTCGGAGCTGTTCTTCCAGGACGTGCGCGTGCCCGCCTCCAACATGCTCGGCGGCGAAGGGGAGGGCTTCAAGCTGATGATGACGAATCTGGCGCAGGAACGCCTCGCCCAGGCGATCCGCTCGGCCGTCGTCACGGAGACGGTGATCGACTGGACCGTCGACTATACCTCCCAGCGCAAGGCATTCGGCCGCACGATCGCCGAGTTCCAGAATACGCAGTTCGTGCTCGCCGAGCTGGAGACCAAGGCGGCCGTGGCCCGCGTCTTCACCGACCGCTGCATCGAGCTGTTCATCGACGGCAAGCTCGACGCGGTCGATGCGGCCATGGCCAAACTGTTCACATCGGAGCTGCACTGCGAGGCCGTCGACAAGTGCCTCCAGCTGTTCGGCGGCTGGGGCTATATGTGGGAATATCCGATCGCACGGGCCTATGCGGATGCCCGCGTCGTCAAGATTGCCGGAGGCTCGGTCGAGATCATGAAGACGATCATCTCCCGCCACATGTTCAGCAAGCGCCCACGGCGCTCGGAGGCGTGAAGGTGAGCCCGTTCCGGAACGACCTTCTCGCCGGCAAATCGGTGCTCGTCACGGGCGGGGGCACGGGCCTTGGCCGCGGCATAGCCGAGGCGCTGGCGCGGCATGGCGCGACGGTCCACATCTGCGGACGCCGTGAAGGGGTGCTCGCCGATGCGGCTGAAGCCATCATGGCCACGACGGGAGGAGCCGTCCATGCTCATGGCTGCAACATCCGCGATCCTCAGTCGGTAGAGGATCTGGTAGCGGATATCTGGTCGGAGGGGCCGTTGACCGGCCTCATCAACAACGCGGCGGCGAACTTCATCGCACCGACGGAAAGCCTCAGCCCTCGCGGCTACGAGGCGATCCGGTCGACGGTGATGGACGGAAGTTTCTACGTGACATTGGCGGTTGGGAAACGCTGGATCGAAGCCAGGCTGCCGGGCTCGATCGTCAGCAATCTCGTCACCTGGGTGTGGACCGGATCGGCCTTCGTAGTCCCCTCTGCCATGGCCAAGGCTGCCCTCCACGCCATGACCATGTCGCTGGCGGTCGAATGGGCCCGCTTCGGCATCCGCCTCAACGCTACTGCGCCGGGGCCTTTCCCGACCGAGAGCGCGTGGGAAAAGCTCAGCCCGCTGCCAGGAATGTCCGGTGGGGCGACCAGCGACGCGGGAGTGCCGATGCGCCGCTACGGTCGGCCCGAGGAGCTGCAGAACCTGATCATTTTCCTGCTCAGCGATGCCTGCGACTATCTCACGGGGCAGACGATCGCGATCGACGGCGGCCATCATCTCGCGGCGCCGAGCACCTTCGCCGACTT
>JAQGLH010000410.1 GCA_028293005.1 Alphaproteobacteria bacterium | reverse complement strand
AGTATCTATGGCGCGCGGGAGTCGATTATGCCCACGGCACCGGCCATGGCGTCGGCTCCTATCTGGCGGTGCATGAGGGGCCGCAGCGGATCGCGACGTTCGGCGGCGGCGACGAGGCGCTGCGCGCGGGAATGATCATCTCGAACGAGCCCGGCTATTACAAGACGGGGGAATTCGGCATCAGGATCGAGAATCTGGTGCTGGTGATCGCGCTCGACATCCCGGGCGCGGAAAAGTCGATGCTCGGCTTCGAGACGCTCACTCACGCCCCGATCGACCGCAAGCTGATCGATGCCGCGCTGCTGACCGACGAGGAACGCGGCTGGATCGACGATTATCACGCGCGGGTGAAGACGCTGATCGGGGCCCAGCTCGACGGTGAAGCCAAGGCGTGGCTCGAAGCGGCGTGCGCGCCGCTCGACCGGCAATGATGCGCTTGCTCAAGATCGCGGCGATCGTGGTGCTGGCGCTGGCGCCGGGAAGCTCGGCGCGGCGGCTTTGATATCCCCGAGCGGTTCGCCCGAGCCTGTCGAAGGCCTTCTTTCATGGGCGGGGGTTGGACAGCCAGGGGAGGGGCCTTCGACAAGCTCAGGCCGAACGGCGGGTTTCGCCTTCAGTCATCCTCGTGCTTCGCGGGCAGGTCTTTTCCCTCCGGCGTTTCCGCCTCGCGCCCACGCGCCTTCCGACGGCGAAGATTGTCGCGCAGCGCCTCGGCCAGCCGCTTTTCGCGTTCCTCATCAACCTTGCCCATCGCGGTGGATAAAGCATCGACCCGCCAAGGCCGCAAGTTGCCTTGACAATCGCGGCGCCGATTCCCCATAGCGCCGCGTCCCCGCACGCCCATATCGGCGGTGGAGGCGACGCTGCCGTAGCTCAGTGGTAGAGCGCATCCTTGGTAAGGCTGAGGTCGTGAGTTCAATCCTCACCGGCAGCACCATTTTCCGAATCCGGAAGCCCTTTTGAAGCGCTTCCCGATCAATTCGGTCCACGCTGACCGAGCCAAAACAAGTTCGCTATAGCGCGGTACAGGCTGTGTAGACGCTCGCGATATACGACCTGCGTTCGCACGGGCCACGCTAACAAGCTCGATCGCGGTATGCGACTCAAGGTTTGATGCCGATTTCCTCGAACTCCGCGTCGACTTCCCCTGATAGGCTTCTGGCGAGCTCGATGTCCGCGCCACCGTCGGCCTTCTCGCCGTGCCGGAGCTTGGCGATCCCACGCCCGAACAGGGGAGCTGGCGCGGTGGGCAACTCCTTGGTCAAGGCTTGAAACTCGCCGGCTGCGCGGGTCCAGTCTTTCGCCATCAGGGACGTGAGGCCGCTGGCGTACAAAGCTTCCCGATTGGCGGGATCATTGCGTCGCGCAGCTTCGCAATCCTGCCGCGCCTTTGCGAGCTGGGCTGGCGCGTGCAGCCATGCTTTGCAGCGTGCGGTCAAGATGGGAGCATTGCTCGGCTGGACTGCCAGCGCTCGGTCGGCGACGGCAATCGCCTCCGGGGTCCGGTGTGTGAGGACGAGGAGATCGATCTTCGCCTTTAGCGGGCCAACTCCGCCCAACACCGGGCCGCGCGGCGCAGGCAATTGCTGCAGGCGTGCGTCCACTTCGGTTAGGGCGGCTTCATATTGCGCGCGCGCCTCCTCCTTGCGACCCGCCATGCCCAAAACGCTCCCGCGGCGCAGGGCTAGAATGTAGGTCTTCATCCACGACGGTGTGTTCGCGGCGCCAACCGGAACGGCGTTGTCCACGATGGCTATGGCTTCCTCCACTTTTCCGAGCCGTGCCGTAACCCGCGCCAACAGCAAACGGCGCTGGATTGAGGGCAATAACGAGACCGCTTGTTGCAGATCCGCTCGAGCCTTTTCGAACTCGCCCAGTTTTTCATAGGCAAGACCCCGTTCGACCAACCAGACTGCGCTTATGGCTTCAGGGCGCAGGTCTCGGCTGAGATCCTGGATCGCCTCCTTAAGGCGACCACGACGTGCACGCAGGAGGCCTCGTACCTGGAAGGCCCTAGGGTAGACCGTTTCGCGGGTGAGGGCTTTGTCGATTGCAACCTCGGCTTCGTCAAGCCTGGCAAGCCGCGTCAAGGCGTTGGCTCGAAGCGAGTAGGCGAGAGAGGATTCCGGCGCGAGTCCGATCCCCCGGTCAAAATCCCCCAAAGCCTCGTTCAGCTGCTGCTTGACCAAGCGGCTATAGCCGCGCGCGAGGAAATCCTCCGCCGTAACCGGCTCGCGTGACGGGTGCCCGTCCGAACCCCAGGTGAAGAGCGACATTCCCGGCGCGGTGTTCACCGAGGGCGCATCCGCATTAATTTCTGGTTTGATACCCAATTCGCCGAACTCGGCGTCGATTTCTGGTAACAATTCTCGGGCGCGCTCGATGGCCCACCCGCCGTCAGCCTCGTGGCCGCGGAGCTTGGCAATCCCGAACCCGAACAGGGCTTTCGGTCCGATGCGCGAGTCCTTGATCGCGGCACCAAACTCGGCGGCTGCGCGATCCCAATCATTCGACTTGAGGGACAGGAGGCCGCTCGCGTACTTTGCCTCAAGATTGGCGGGATCATAGCGTCGCGCTTCGTCGCAATCCTGGCGTGCTTTCCCCAGCTGGACTGAAGCACGCAGCCGTGCCTTGCAGCGCGCGAGCAGCATGGGAACATTGTTTGGCTGCTCGGTCAGCGCCAGATCGGCAACAGCGATGGCCTCCTGCGCCCGGTCCACGACGGCCAGGAGGTCAACCTTCGCCGTCAGCAACTCAAGAGTCTCACCTTCGAGCAACGGGCCGCGTGGCACGGGCAATTGCTTCAGGCGTGCGTTCACCTCGCGCAGCGCGGCTTCATACTCGGCGCGCGCCTGCTCGGGACGGCCCGCCATGCCCAAAACCCGCCCGCGGCGGAGACCTAGAATATAAGTCTTCCTCCAAGGGGGGGTGCTCGCGGCGTCGAGTCCCCTCGTAGCCTTGTCGATAATGGTCATGGCCTCCTGCACTTTCCCGAGCCGTGCGGTTACGCGTGCCAGCGCCACTAATGCGGACGATTCCGGTTCTAACGCGAGCACGCTTTCCATGTCCGCGCGGGCCTTTTCGAACTGGCCGGTTTGTTCATAGGCAAGCCCCCGTTCCAACAGCGACATTGCACTCGTCTGATTATACTCGAGGAGGTAACGGCTGAAATCCGGTATCGCTTTCTCAGGACGACCGCGACGTGCATGTAGCAAGCCTTGTGCTAGCAAGCTCCTTGGATCGACCGGTGGAAGGCTGCGAGCTTTGCTGATAGCGACCTCCGCCTCGTCCAGGCGAGCAAGCGCGATCAAGGCCAGCGCGCGCTCCGCGTGGGCAAGAGAAGAGTCCGGCGCAAGCTCGATCGCTCGGTCAAAATCCGCGACGGCCTCCATCGGCATCCGCTTGTTCAAGCGATCATAGCCGCGCGCGATGAAATCTTGCGCCGTGGCCGGTTCGCGGGACGTGCGCCACTCGGAGATTTCTAGGCCTTCCGGAGCGACGAGATAGGCCCCTTCCGCACCGATTTTGGCCAGGGCGGCGGCACTCGCCGGCGCTTCCGCCGCCGGGAGTTCCGGTTGGAGCCTGATGAACGTCGATGTTGCCACTGCGTGCCCGTTCTCCAGAGTTAGCGATTGGGCGATTCGGGTTCCTGCTACCGTGCGGTCGAAGCTTTTGCCTTGCAGCGAATAGCCTTTGCCTTGTGCTGGAAGGATCACCTCTTCTCGCAGCGCGAAATAAACGGGGAAATTAAGAATGAACGGGACCTGCGCATTGATACCTTCACGTCCCTTGAAATCAGGCCGCCACTGCAGAGTACTATCCTGGAACTGGAAACGCAGAGATTTCAGCTCCCCATTCTTGCTCCACCCCATCCGTTCGCGACCGCTGAAGAACACTGTGAATATTCCCCGGTCCGGTTCTGCATTGAATCGTACCACTCGATCTATCGCCCCCGGCAAGTACGGCTTAGTATCAAATCTCTTCTTGAACTCCGCCTCGCCAATCTCGGCAAGTGTGAGCCTGAAGACGGTGGCAAGCTCTCCTCGGAAGATCATTTCCCCCTGCGTGTTTGCCGGCACGAGAATTCCAGCAGAGGCGTCATACGTGATCTTCGTCTCGATCAGCGGCTTCAGGGGGGGAGCCAGGGGAAGCGCCATCAGAGTTGCACCCGGCGCTCGCACCGGAAGCGCGAAGCGATATCCGGAAGAGGCGAGTTCCTCCAAGTCGCGGTGGCCTGTCCGCGTGCCGTCCAGCCAGTAGGACTTTCCTTCAATGATGGCATGAACCAAAACGTGGTTGAACAGGTTGGCCTGCGGTAGGCGGGTCGGAAGCGCGTCGCCGGCGACCGTGTTGACGAGAACCGGCTCGGCCTCAATGCCGAGTTCCTTGAGGAGTGCGACGAGGGTGGCAGTCTTGCCTTTGCAGTCTCCGAAACGCCGGTTCCAGGTCTCCTCGGCTGAAGCGGGGATGTAGCCTCCTTCATTCATCTGGAGCGCCAGATATCGGATCTTGTCCTGTACGAGGCGTAGCGCCGCCAAGGCTCTGGCCTTCGGCGCCGGTGAAGCGGTGGCGATCAGGCGGGCCTCGGCCTTCAAGGGCGAGTTCTCCGGCAAGCTCGCCGCCTTTGCATAAAGCGGTGCGAGCAATGCACTGAGCTCTGCCCAGTCCCGGTAGGCGGTCGCTTCCAGGTACATGGGATTCGAAAAACGGGCCGGGGAAAATTGCGGCGGCAGAGACACGTCGATGTTGCGGAGTTCGGCCCGTAGCTCGTTACCGAGCTTCGTCTTATGGGCTTTGAGCTGGCCCATGCCGGGCGAAGCTGCCCATCTCAGCGGAACGCTATCCGGCCAGATCTCGCGAAGGAGGGCAAGGCTGCTCTTCGTTCCCGGCCGAATTGAGACGGCATCTTCAGCTTGCCATTCGATTGAGCCCGGCTTTTCGCGTGTGGAGTAGGCCAGATGCACGATATCACCGACGCGAAGATCTTCAGGCTGGATGGTGGCGGTGAGCATCCCATCCAAAACTGCTGCCTCAAGATTGCTTTCGCGTCTGAGGACGCTGAATTTCTGCTTGGCAAGGACGTCGCGAGGGATCCCGTCTCGGATAATCTCCAACTTGTGAATGGTGAGGTCACTGCGCTCCGGCTGCCAGGGAATGGCAATAGTGCCCGATGCGGTGAGCGCTTCGGCGCTCTGGATCTTGCCCGCCGTCTCGAAATAGCGGGTGCTCCCGTCGGGACTGTGGCTGGTTTGCGCGGTGAACAGGAGCAATTGGAACGGCTGTTCGGAAAGCTTGGGGTCGGCCGTCGGGATCTGGGGTTGTTCGACCCAGCCGGGTGCGGCCGCGAAGATCGGTTCATTGCCGGCTCTTGCATCGCTGGCCATGATCCCGGCGAATATCACCAGGCTGATTATAAA
>JAQGLH010000288.1 GCA_028293005.1 Alphaproteobacteria bacterium | reverse complement strand
CCTGAAGAAGGAGTGGGTCGGGCCGTCTTTTTCCGCGCGATGCGGAGCCGAACCGTCTTGGATAGGCAGGACTGCGTGCGTGCACGCAGCTCACTTCGCTCTGGCGGGTTGCATTGCCTGTCCGAGGCAACCAATAGAATGCATGTTTCAAGAGGAGTCGTAACGAATGTCGCTTGGTCAGGAACTCGCTCCGCACCTTCCCTTTCTGCGGCGCTATGCCCGCGCGCTGACGGGGAGTCAGGGCCATGGCGATAATTTCGTCCGCGCCACCCTCGAGGCGATCGTCGCCGCTCCCGAGGATTTCCCGCGTGATGTCGATCCGCGGCTCGGGCTCTACCGTACGTTTCATGTCATCTGGTCGTCGGCGAACATCGAAGAGGATCCCGACGGCAACGCCGCGAACGACGACGAGGGCATCGCGCAGGCCCGTCTCGCGCGCATCACCCCGTTTTCGCGGCAGGCGCTGCTGCTCACCGCGATGGAGGGCTTCACGCCCGAGGATGCCGGCTATCTGATCGAGGCTTCGCCCGACGAGATCGAAGCGCTGGTCGCCGAGGCGCTCGCCGAAATCGAGCGGCAGACCCGCGCCGAGGTGCTGATCATCGAGGACGAGCCGATCATCGCGATGGACATCGAGACGATCGTTCGCGATCTCGGCCATAACGTGACCGGCGTCGCGGTCACGCGCGACGAAGCCGTCGCGCAGGCGCTGGCGCGTCGTCCAGGCCTGGTCCTCGCCGATATTCAGCTCGCCGACGACAGTTCGGGCATCGATGCGGTGAAGGATATATTGCAGGAATTCTCGGTCCCGGTGATCTTCATCACCGCGTTCCCCGAACGCCTGCTGACCGGCGAGCGGCCCGAGCCGACCTTCCTGATCACCAAGCCGTTTCAGCGCTCGACGGTCAAGGCGGCGATCGCACAGGCCCTGTTCTTCGACAGCGCGACCATCCCGGCCTGAGCATGCCGGCCGGGCGGCGAGTGGAACCGCCTCACCCAGCACGCGTTGCGATCAGGTTGAAGAAGAAGAAGGAAACGGTCGCAATCATGGATGAAGGCGAAACCCATATCAGCACGACCGAAGCCCGGGCCGGCGCCACGCCGCACATGACCCGTTACGTCCTCGCGATCGGCCTCGGGCTGGTCATCCTCCTTTTTGCGCTGATATTGCTAGTCTGGCGCTGAGCACCTACTTTCACAGGCGGGCGGCGGTGATCCCTCACCGCCCCGCGATCGATCATAAAATTTCGTCTTAGGGGCAGCGTGAATGGCGGGCGAAGAGCCAGCATTGGTCGACGGTGAGGGCCGGGAAGAATGGGTCCCGCTGCCCGACGACGAGTTCAGGGACCAGCTTGCGCAGGTCATTCCACACCTGCGCGCGTTCGGCCGCTCGCTGTCGGGAAGCCGGGATCTCGCCGATGATCTCGTCCAGGAGACGCTGCTCAAGGCATGGGCGGCTCGCAAGCGCTTCCAGGCCGGCACCAACATGCGCGCCTGGACCTTCATCATTTTGCGCAATCTCTTCCTCAGCCAGATGCGCCGCGCGCGCTTCAAGGGAGAATGGGACGAGCTGACCGCTTCGAAGCTGCTCGCAGCGCCGGCGAGCCAGGATCGCCATGTCGAGCTTGGCGATATGCAGCGCGCGCTGATGCATCTGCCGCAGCCGCAGCGCGAGGCGCTCATCCTCGTCGGCGCGGGCGGCTTCGCCTATGAGGAAGCGGCCGAAATCTGCGGCTGTGCGGTCGGGACGATCAAGAGCCGCGTCGCTCGCGGCCGGGTCGCGCTCGAGGCGTTGCTGACCGACGGCAAGCTGCCGTCACGCCGCGATTACGAGACCGATTCGACCAAGACGGCGCTGCAGAGCATCATGAACGAGGTCGACGAGCTCAGCCGCGACCGGGATATTTGAATTCACCGGATATTTGAATTCACCGGGCATCGCCTCGTTCGCTCGCCACGATGAATGCGGGCGAGGCCGGGCGAGATCAGTCGAGGCGGGCGAGCAGCTCCTCGAACATCTTGAGCGAGCGCAACTCGCCGTCCATCGCGAACGCGTGGCGCAATGCATTGCCGACGCCTGCGTGAACGGTCGGCGGAGCGACCTTCACGAAGCGCTTGGACGAAGCATTTGCCATGGCGTCCTTCTTGGAATTCAGCGTATCCACAATGACCTAACGAACGGGCTTGTTCGCGGTTTCAAACGTTGCGCTACTGATATGGATTAGTTTCGTTTTTATGCCTCATCGCATCACCAAGCCGACGCGCCATGCACGCTCCGGCTGATCTCCGGCTCGCTGAAGCGATCGAGCGCGCGCGTGCCCATTCCCCTTTCCTCAGGCAGCAGCTCGAAACCCTTCCCGAGGTTGCGGCCGCGCTGCGCTCGGGATCGCTGGAAGCGGCGCTCGCGGCTGCCGCGCAGGATCGGGACGGCGACCTCGCGGCGGCGCTGCGGCGTGAGCGGAGCGGGGTCGCGCTCGCGCTGGCGATCGGTGACCTGGCCGGCCTGCTGCCGCTCGAGCGGGTCGTCGAGACCTTGTCCGATCTCGCGGACCGCGCGCTCGACCGCGCCGTCGCGGCGGCGATCGCCGAGCGCACGCCCGGCGCCGAGCCGCGCGGCTTCGCTATCATCGCGCTCGGCAAGCACGGCAGCCGCGAGCTCAATTTCTCGTCCGACATCGATCTTCTTTTCCTCTACGATCCGGCAGCCCTGCCGCTGAAGCCG